>CAZDMY010000038.1:0-12708 GCA_964506405.1 uncultured Dehalococcoidia bacterium
GAATTGATGGCTTGTATCACAACGCACATGCAGCAGGAAGTAGCTAAACAGGCTCAGGAGATGCAGCGGGTCTACCTGATGATGATGGCCAGCCAACTGACTATGGCCTGTGTGAGCACTCATACAAATCCACAGGATGTCGTCAGTACATTCCGAGAGGTATTCGGGTTGATTGAAGGGCTGGTAGACAAACGCGATGTTGCCTCCGAGATCGACCATTGGCTGCAGCGCCGCCGCGAAGATCGACCGGAATAATACTGCGAGGTGCGAGATGTCAGAAGAACTGGGCAAGATAAATAGACCGCCTGCTGATAGTTTCAAAGGTGCCAGGAAAATGATTGTCATCCCCCTGATTTTCTCCGGGAAAGATGCTCCCCAGGATTTTTCTGAGATATACCAGCGCTTCTGGTCGCAGGTAACCGAACATATCCGAAAACTTGAGGCAAAGCTGGGCAAGTTAAGCCGGATTTATCACGAAATGGTTTTCAAAGGCGGCGAGGAAGGCATCAAGGTTCTTGAAGAACTGAATCCCGAAAGTCACTCGTTTGTCAAAGAAGTATGCGAGGGCGGGGTGGTACTGGAGGGCACGGAGGATGCGGAACTGGCAATGGAGAATATGGACTGGGAACGCTGCCTGATGGTGGCAATGGGGCAGAAAGCCCGCAACAAAATCATGGAATTCCATCGGGAATCCGCTGCCGCGCGCTACAATTATATCAGCCGGCAAATCGATAATACCCTGAACGAAGATGAGATCGGGTTGCTTTTCGTGCGGGAAGGCCACCCCACCCAGTTTCCAAAGGATATCGAGGTCTTCACTGTCTCTCCCCCCGCACTGGACGAGCTCAACCGCTGGTTACGGGATTATTCACAAAGGATAGCTTCCTCTGATTTTGGCCAGACGGATGAGAAATCCTGAGGAAAAAATCGTCATTATCTCATCAATTGATTGTTATTAAGCCCTGGGATAATTCTTAACCACAGTCCCCAAATAGCAGCCTGGCTTTGTCTATTAATCCGACAATTAAATGTGGTACGTCATTCCGGCCCCTGAGCCGGAATCCCCTCGATTATCTGTGAGATTCCCGCTCCCCGATCAGGTCGAGGACAGGTTTCGCGGGAATGACACCAATAGGGTGCGCTTTTAATTGCCGGATTAATAACTTCTCTTCTTCCCCACCTGTGAAAGGGGGATTGTACAACATCTCCGGTTCAGGCTCGAATCGATCTGTACTTTATGGGCATAAAGGCAAAACCGCAAGACGACATATCATATCTTATTATCAAGATTATTAGTATTTCGTATTTGGTATATTGACAGTCATTTGTTACAAAGATACAATGATATTCGATAAGAAAGGATCATTGCTTTGGCTAAGAAAGATTACTACAAGATACTGGGTGTCAAGCGGGATTCCTCCGAGAAAGAGATCAAACAGGCATACCGGAAGCTGGCCCGAAAATACCATCCGGACGTCAACCCGGGGGATAATTCCAGCGAGGCAAAATTCAAGGAGGTCAACGAAGCGTACCAGGTACTTTCCGACGCGGAAAAGCGCAAGAAGTACGACCGTTTCGGAGACCAGTGGGAACATGCCGATCAATACACCCAGGCCGGTCATCAGGGGCCTTTCGGGCCCGGTAATGTTCACTTTGAATATGGCGATTTCAGCCAGTATGGAGGCGGGGGATTCGAAAGCATTTTTGGCGATCTATTCGGCGATCTCGGCTCGAGCGGAAAGCGTGGCAAAACCAGAACACGTCCCCGACGTGCCCAGGAGTATCAGGCGGAGATCACGCTGGAGGAAGCTTTCAACGGTACGACCCGGATGCTTGACGTTGAAGGCCGCCGGCTGGAAGCAAAAATACCCCCGGGCGTCACCAACGGATCAAAAGTCCGTCTGAGCCAGCCGAGCGGGGATATCTACCTGGTCATATCCGTAAGGCCTCACAGTAACTTCGAGCGTAAAGTCGACGACCTGTATGTAGATGTGCCGGTCCAACTGACAGATGCGGTTCTCGGCGGCGAGATCGAGGTCCCCACACTATCAGGCAAGAAGCTCGCCCTGAAAATCCCACCGGAAACCCAGAACGGTCGATCATTCAGGCTGGGTAAACAGGGCATGCCAAAGCTGAAAAACAAGGAAGAACGAGGAGACCTTTTTGCCAAAGTGCACGTTATCCTGCCTAAAAACCTTACCCCGGAAGAACGCGCCCTGTTTGAGAAATTGAAATCGATGAGAGGGTAGTGGCCGATGATGAGGAAAAACGCCCTGTTTATGTGCTTTATCGAGCCGGGCCAGGAGGCGATCATATGAAATCCAGATCTCAAGAACCATGTTATGTAATCAGCGTTGCCGCGAAGATGGTAGGGGTGCACGCCCAGACACTTCGGTATTACGAACGAGCCGGCATCATCGAGCCCTCCCGTTCCAAAGGAAATCAAAGGTTGTATTCGGAGAGAGATATTGAGAAACTGCTCCAAATTAAGACCCTGGTCGATGATCTGGGCATAAACCTGGCTGGTGTGGAAATCATTCTCCGCCTGACCGGTAGAATCCAGGAGATGGAAAGCTATGTCAGGAAACTTGAGTCCGAGATGTACATCGTTGAAGGTGAGGTTAACGATGAGGAAAAATCGTAGTCTGACCGCCACTCACGCTCGGTAGCGTGATATCTACTCCCTGCCGCCATCGCACCGAAACCGGAAATCATCGCAGCAACGCTACATAGCTGTTCAAAGGCACCCCGATCGAATCCGCCACAGGCGTGCATTTTGCCTTCAAGAGATGAAACACCTTTCCGATAAAATTCACATAAAAAGGGATGCCCATTGTAAAATCATACAGTTCATGACCAGCCTCATGGGACACTATAATAGCCATTCCCTTAGCCAGCACCAGATCCGCATCAGCAAATTCAGATTTAAACAAATCAGAGGCGATGCTCATATCCACGCCGGGGGTATCCGTACCGGTGCTGATCACCCGCGGCAATTCTGCGCCCAATCCAAAATAATCGAGATCAGCCAGGGAGACATCGTTTTGCACCGGCGATTCCTTTACTACATACGTAACCTGCCCATATCCGCTCATATATCGCACCAGCGGCAAATCGAACAGTACCTCGCCGGTATTATCGGCCAGGTAAAGGAAGCGCCCCGATCGCATCAGTTTTTCCCCCAGTATGGAAACATCGTCGAAAGCAAATTCTACCGGGGCGGAAATATCGGCACGCACTTCTTCGGCCGTCCTGAAGAAATCAATGCAATTCCCCAGAACCGCCAGGATAACACTCTCGCGTAGTCCAAGGGATACCTGCCGGCTCTGGTCGTCAAGAAGCTGCCTGGCCATCGCTACTTCTGTTTCTTTCATGAGGAAATAGGGGTCCTCATTTCGCGTAATAGACCGAACGATGCGATGCAAGGGCGTTGCCACTTCAATGGATGTCTTTTCTTTGGAGAATGCATCGTGGAGGAATCGCATTCCGGCTTCAATTGCCTGCGCCTTGAGTTCGGGATCTGACGTAGCCAACTCGGCAGCCTGGTGCATCAGTCTTCCGAGGCATGGGTAGCATTCATCTGTAATTTTCATCAGGCGCCAAGATGATTTTGGGTTCGTTTCGATTGTAACACGAATGGTTTTCGAATACATACAGACACACAACCGCCCACAGGGAATCAAACTCGAATCGGTCAAAATGCCTAGAGATTTTTCTTGACCGTGACGTTCGCACCATGCTAAACTAACTTGGTTTTTTGTAAGGAGACGGGCTCTTGCTAGAGAATTTTGGCACACTCGGATTGTTCGTTGCTTTAGCCATCATTTTCCCCTTTTTATTAATCGGTCTCCCTCTTGTCCTTAGATACAGCGGCGTCATCCCTAAGAATCCAAGCCAGGACAAACAGGATACCTACGAATGCGGCATGAAGCCGTTTCACGAAGCCTGGACCCAATTCAATTTCCATTACTATACGTTTGCCATCCTGTTCGTTGTCATGGACGTCATGTCCGTCATTCTCTTCCCCTGGGCCTCGGATTTCGGCTCCCTTTTCTCTGAAGCCGGTGAAGCACGCGGTGATATGGTCTGGGCGCTGATTTCCATCTCGGTTTTTGTGTTCATACTCCTTATCGGGCTCCTTTACGCATGGAAGAAGAAAGCACTGGAGTGGAAATAATATGCCGGATTATGATCGCCTGATCCTTCCATATTCAAGCGGGGACGCCGATAAAGACGAGGCCATCCTGGTGGAAGATATTATTGCGCGCTCGCAGCAGCCAATTCCTGATCCGGATGCCTGGTTGGCCGGTATCGATCATGGAAACGTAGTCCTTACCACCGTTGATGCGGTATTGGGCTGGGCCCGCAAACGCTCTTTATGGCCGATGATGTTCGGCCTGGCCTGCTGTGCTTTTGAAATGATGGCCGCCGCCGGCAATCGCTGGGATATTTCTCGCTTCGGAATGGAGATTTTCCGGCCTTCACCACGACAGGCCGACATGATGATCATCGCCGGCACTCTCACCTGGAAGATGGCACCGGCCGTCCGCCGTCTTTACGACCAGATGGCCGAGCCTAAATGGGTGCTGGCCATGGGCGCATGTGCCTGCAGCGGCGGTACTTTCTCGGAATCCTACAGCGTCGTTCCCGGTATCAACCGCATACTGCCGGTCGATGTTTACGTTCCCGGATGTCCCCCCCGGCCTGAAGGCCTGTACCACGGTCTGATGGAGCTTCATGAGAAGATCCAGAAGGCAGATACACTCAAAGGAAAGGTACATCCACCACGATTGGATTAGCAGAATTATGAAGGCACTTTCAGGTATTGATATAGCAGAAAAAATCGGGACCGCCGTGCCGCGTTCGGTCGTCTCAAGCGACGAGAAAGGAATTCTGGTCGACAGCAAAGCCATTCCTGGAGTAATGAGGTTTCTTAAAGACACCCCGGAATTCGATTTCAATTACTTAAACAGCCTTACCGCCGTCGATTATTTCGACTATTTCGAGGTTGTGTATCACCTCACCTCAATGAAAAACAAGCAATCGGTAACGGTCAAAACCCGTGTTGATGGCCGTGAGAACCTTGAGGTGCCGACTGTCAGCAATCTCTGGCGGGGAGCCGATTACCAGGAACGGGAAGTGTTCGATTTGCTGGGCATCCGCTTTCCCGGACATACGAACCTGAAACGGATCGCCCTCTGGCAGAGCTTTGAAGGGCATCCGCTCAGAAAGGATTTTCTGTAATTTTCGGGGCGGGGCAACTGATAACTAATAACTGAAAACTGCAACAATGCCATTAAAAACTGAACTGGTAACCCTGAATATCGGACCGCATCACCCGTCCACGCACGGGGTTTTCCGTATGCGTGTTACCCTCGACGGCGAGGTAGTCAAAGAGGCTGAACCGATGTTTGGTTACCTGCATCGCGGGTTGGAAAAGCTTGCTGAAGGCCGCACCTACACTCAGATCATCCCGTTTACCGACCGGCTCGACTACGTCTCCGCCATGCAGGGGAACTGGGGCCACTGCCTGGCCGTCGAAACGCTGGGCGGGATTGAGGTCCCCGAACGAGCGGAATACATTCGGGTGATCGTAGGCGAGCTTCAAAGAATCATCAACCACATGCTTGCAGTAGGATTTTTCCTGACCGACCTGGGTGCGATGCAAACTCCCTTCCTGCTTATGTTCCGGGAGCGCGAGAAGATCGTCGACCTCTATGAAATGATCTGCGGGCAGCGTTTCCTTTACAATTACATGCGAATCGGTGGGGTAAGCCACGATCTGCCCCCGGAGTTCTTCCCGGCAGTCGAGAGGTTCATGGAAGAGTATCCGGCATACTTCCAGGAATTCGAAGAGCTACTCAAGGGAAACGAGATTGTCCAGGCTCGAACGATTGGAACCGGTGTCATTTCTGCTGAGGATGCCATAAACTACTCCATGAGCGGCCCATGCCTGCGCGCAGCCGGCGTCGATTGGGACCTGCGCCGGGATGTTCCCTACTCTATTTACGATCGCTTCAAATTTGATGTTATTACCGGCAGGAACGGGGACAACTGGGATCGATATCGCGTTCGAATGAAAGAGATTATGCAATCCTATCGGATCGTTCAACAGGCCCTGGAAGAGATCCCTGAAGGGCCGGTTCAGGCGGAGCTCCCTCAACTGCTGCGTCTGCCCGAGGGAGAAGCGTACGTCGCCATTGAGGCCCCCAAGGGCGAGCAGGGATTCTATATCGTCAGCGACGGATCCATCGCACCCTACCGCTGGCATGTCCGCTCACCCGATTTCATCAATCTGGGAGCCATTCGTGATATGATCGTAGGAACAAAAATCGCAGATATGATTGCCACACTGGCAAGCATCGATATCTGCCTCGGGAGTGTCGACCGGTAATGATGCAGCTACCTGAATCCGCTTATGAAGTGACACGGGCTGACTGGCAGTTCCTGGACGGCGCGCTGGATTCCGGGTGGGCCATCGAGAACTTCTGGGCACACTGGGCCCTGTTCTCAGTGGGCATTATCGGCTTCGTCCTGCTGGTCGTTATGGGATTCATCTGGTTCGAGCGCCGGTTTATATCACCATTCCAGCTCAGGATCGGCCCCAACCGGTGCGGCCCCTTCGGCCTTCTTCAGCCGGTAGCTGATGCCGTTAAGGTAATGCTTAAGGAAGATATCGTACCGACTCTGGCCGATAAATGGGTCCATTTCCTCGCCCCGATCGTGGTCTTTGTCCCTATCCTGTTGATATTCGCCGTCGTCCCAATCCACGAGGGGGTCGGGCTGATACCCGATCTCAATGTCGGTATACTGTTCGTGATTGCCGTCGGTTCGATTGAGACGATCGCCGTCTTTATGGCCGGTTACGGTTCGAATAATAAATATGCGCTGGTCGGCGCCATGCGGAGCGTAGCTCAGATGGTCAGTTACGAAATGCCGATGGCCTTCGCCGTAATCGCCGTGGTCATTATCGTCGGATCTCTTTCGCTTCAGGATATCGTGGTCTTACAAACAGTTCCGTTTGCCCTTCTGATTCCGATGGCATTCCTGTTTTATTTCATTTGTGCGCTGGCGGAATTACAGCGCACCCCCTTCGACCTCCTTGAGGCCGAATCGGAGATCATCGCCGGATATCATATCGAATACTCAGGCATGAAATTCGCCATGTTCTACCTTGGTGAGTATGGGGGCGCTATTGCACAATCCGCCATCATTACCACGCTGTTCCTGGCCGGATGGAAGGGTCCCGTCCTTCCGCCCGTGATCTGGTTCATGATAAAACTTTTCGCGGTCTTCGGTATGATCGTCTGGATCCGAGCCACCTGGCCGCGCGTGAGAATCGACCAGTTGATGAGCTATGCCTGGAAATACATGCTCCCGCTTTCACTGGTCAACCTGCTCATCGTGGCAATTGAGGTCATCTGGCTCGAAGGCGATGCCATCCGCTGGTGGCTGGTGCCGTTGAATATCGCCATCACGGGCGGCCTGCTCACCGCCTGGGCCGGCATGTTCAAACTCGCCGGAGGAGGAAAGCCCGTTGAATCTTAGTTTCCCCGGCGTCGGCCTTATTGAAGGGCTCATCGTCACACTAAAGCACGCCACCCGGAAACGGATCACCGAGCAGTATCCGGAAGAGCGGCTGACGGTTTCCCGCCGGACACGCGCTCAGGAACTCGTCTGGGATCCGGGCCGCTGTACCGGCTGTGCCACCTGTGTTAAAGCCTGTCCCCAGGGGAATATCAAGATTCAAACTTCCATCGGACCGAATAACAATTACATCGTCGATAAATTCGAAAACGACGAAGGCCGTTGTATCTTTTGTGGTCTCTGCGTGGAATCGTGTCCCTATGAAGCCTTGTTCTTTGGACGAGGTTACGAGCGGTCCAAATACCGTCGAGAAGAACTGGTTGCCGATATCGACGAAATGACTGCCCCCGGAAAGGAACGCAGCGCTTATTACCGGCCGGATTTGTACAATCAGTTGCCTGAACAGACATTGCTGATCTATCGAAAGCACAAGAGGATTTTCTAAGAAATGGATTTTGGAGCTGAACTGGCCTTCTGGATCTTTGCCGTCATCGGGGTAGGTGCCGCAATCGCGGTCGTTGCCGTGAGGAACCTCTTCCGCGCCGCCCTGTGGCTGGTACTCTCCTTCTTCGCCGTTGCGGGAATCTATGCCAGCCTGAGCGCCGACTTTTTAGCAGTGGCCCAGGTGCTGGTCTATATGGGCGCGATTTCTGTATTGATCATCTTCGGTGTTATGTTAACCAGAAACGTCCAGCGTGGCAATCCGTTCAACCGGGCCTGGCCCTGGGCATTCGTGATCTGTGCCGCTTTGATGGGATTGCTCATCTTCGTATTTCATGATACTTCCTGGGTTACGGTTGAGGCTTCTCAGGCAGGCCCCGCCATCAACCAGGGAGATCCAACCACCAGCGAGATCGCAGATGCTATTTTCGATAAAGACGCAGGGTTCCTCCTGCCGCTTGAGATTGGTGCCGCGCTGATTCTCGCAGCCGTGGTTGGGGCCATCGCACTGGTGAAGGACGATTAAGATGGATGTCGGCTTAACACATTATCTGATCCTTTCCGCCATCCTGTTTTCGATCGGGCTCTTCGGAGCACTTTCGAAGCATAATGCCATCGGAATCCTGATGTGTATCGAGATCATGTTGAACGGCGCCAATATCGCGGTTGTGGCATTTTCCCGATTCCTGGCAGCGGACACTGTCCTGCTGACGGGACATGTATTTGCATTGTTTGTCATTCTGGTCGCAGCTGCCGAAGCGGCAGTCGGCCTGGCCATTGTGATTACGCTCTACCGAATACGTGAGACCGTAGATGTTGAAAAAGTCGATTCCATGAAGGGTTAAATTTTTTGTCCCCTCTTGAGAGGGGATTCAGGGGTGTGTTAAGCACATGATTAGATCCGGTACAGCCGGGAGTATGCTTTTAAGGGACATGAATATAAATGTGGGCTGAAGTTAGAACCGCACCAAACAAGATGTTTGCCGATATGTGGAAGGACCTCTTCGAAGGGGAGGGGATCCCCGCCAGGATCCTTCCGGCAGACGGTTCCCTGATCTTCGATCAGAATCGGCAATACAAGGTTTACGTACCCAGCGACAAGGCCCATATCATCGACGAGATTATGAGGAAAATATAAGGGATGCTGACTGATAGTGAAGCCGCCGTCTGGCTGATCATCTTCCTGCCGGTCATCGCATTTGTGCTGAACGGCTTTGTGATGCGGCCGCTGGCGAAGGAAACCAACGCCCGATATGCCGGATATATCACCATCCTGTGCATCGCCGGTTCTTTCGCGCTTTCAATCTGGGGCGTGATCGGGATGGCTGATGAGGGTGCGGCTCACTTTTCAGAGAAATTCAGCACCGAATGGCTATCGATCGGGGATAATCTCACGATCGAGATCAGCGTGCTGGTGGATAAGCTCTCCATCATCATGGCACTGGTGATCAGTACCTGCAGCCTGATGATCCAGATCTATGGCCAGGGCTATATGCACGGCGATACCGGCTACATGCGGTATTACACATGGATGCCGCTCTTCACAGCCGCCATGCTGGGAGTGGCCCTTTCCGGTAATCTGCTCTTCACCTTCGTTTGCTGGGAGCTGGTCGGCCTATGTTCCTACCTGCTCATCGGTTTCTGGTATCACAAGCCTTCGGCGGCCGCCGCCGCCAAGAAAGCCTTTGTGGTCACTCGTTTTGCCGACCTCGGGCTGGTAATGGCATTGGTGGGTATCTATTATGGAATGAATACCACCGCCAACGAGCTTGGCTTTAATGTATTCGATATCGAGCACCTGCCGGAGATCGCCCATGCTGCAATCATAGGTGGATTGCTTACTACTGGTGCATTTACGTGGATACTGCTTGGCATCTTTGCCGGTGCCGCCGGTAAATCCGGCCAGTTCCCTCTGCATGTCTGGCTGCCAGACGCGATGGAAGGCCCCACCCTCGTCAGCGCCCTGATTCATTCATCGACGATGGTCTGTGCCGGTGTGTATTTGGTTGCACGCTTGTTCCCGCTATTCTCACTCAACAGCATAGATCCGGTTACCGGGCACTTGCCAGAAGGTGTTGAATTCGAATCATATGCCAAAACGGCCGCTTTGGTTATCGCTGGTCTCGGCGGATGGACCGCTATCTTCGCAGCCAGCATGGGAATGGTGATGTACGATGTCAAACGGGTGCTGGCTTATTCCACATTAAGTCAGTTGGGATACATGATGCTTGGATTGGGAGCTGTAGCATACGGTGCAACTATCTCAGAAGAACATCTTGAATGGGAACACCTGATGCACCTGGCCTTCGCCATCGGCATGTTCCACCTGTTCACCCATGCATTCTTTAAGTCCATGCTGTTCCTGGCCTCCGGGAGTCTGCAACATGCCACAGGCACATTCGATATGCGTTTCATGGGAGGCGTGCGCAAGAAGATGCCCTGGACCTTCCTGATATTCCTGATTGGGTCACTCTCACTGGCAGGCATCTGGCCGCTGGCCGGCTTCTGGAGTAAGGATGGAATCCTGCTTGAATCCTGGTATCACACGCCGTGGTTCTTCTGGTTCGCTATGATCACCGTGTTTATGACCGCGTTCTACATGTTCCGGGCGGTCTTTATGACCTTCTTCGGCCAGTGGAGGGGAGGGGATCCCTCCGGCCTGCATCATGGCGACGGACATGATGACCATCACGCACCGAAAGAGATTCCGTACGATCACCTGCACGAATCACCGTTTGTGATGGTAGGCCCGATGCTGCTCCTGCTCGTTCTTGCGATTGGAAGCGGATGGGCCATAGGTGGGGCGAGCGCAGTTGAATTCCTCGGTGGCCACGCCCACGGGTTCCTCTCGCTCTTTACCGATTTCGATACCGATAGCGCCGCGCATTCCCTGCCGCTGATCGGCCTGACCGTTGCCCTTGCCGGCATCTTCGTCGCTTACGCCATCTACGGTGCAGGATGGATTTCCAACGAGGCCATCGGGGCTGCTTTCAAACCGATCCGGACCCTGTGGTACCGCAAATACTACATGGATGAACTTTATGAAGATGTAATTATCCGCGGCGTATTGATGAAGGGTATCTTCTGGATGTGCGCTGCGTTTGATACGTATGTCGTGGAAGGGATTGTGAACGGATCCGCTTCTATGGCACGGAATCTCGGCGACAGCCTGCGCCGGTTCCAGACCGGTCAGCTTCAGGAATACGGCGTGGCCCTTGGATTCGGAATACTCGTTATGTTTGACGAAATAAACATTCTGTCGTTCATACTGTTCCTGCCCGTCATCGGGGCGATCGTCATCGCTCTATTGCGGATCACCGATAAGGGCTTGAAGCAGACGGCGGTGGTATTCACCGGCATCACCTTCCTGCTTTCGATCCTGATGTTCATCGATTTCGAGCGTTCCGAGGGTGGGCTCCAGTTTATCGAGCAGTATACCTGGATTGAGTCGATCAACGCCCAGTACTTCCTGGCGGTGGACGGTATCAGCGCACCGCTGCTGCTCCTGACCGCCTTCCTCGGGTTCCTCTGCGTTTTCATTTCATGGAATATCAAGGAGCGGGTCCGGGAATACTTCGCCTGGCTGCTCATATTAGAATTCTCCATTATGGGTGTCTTCGTCGCCCAGGATTTCCTGCTCTTCTTCATCTTCTGGGAGATCGAGTTGATACCCATGTACTTCCTGATCGCCATCTGGGGAACCAAACCCCCGCTGGGCCGGAAGGAATACTCCGCAGTCAAGTACCTTTTGTATACATTACTCGGCAGCGCCGGCCTCCTCTCCGGTATCCTGGTCACTTACTTCCAGACCGGAACATGGGATATGACCGAGATCGGCGGGCTGGCAGCAGGATTGGGCCTCGGTATGCAGACACTGATGTTCTTCCTGCTCTTCTTCTGTTTCTGCGTCAAACTGCCCATGTTCCCCTTCCATACCTGGTTGCCGGATGCCCACACGGATGCCCCTACCGCCGGCAGCGTGATGCTGGCCGGTGTGCTCATCAAGATGGGCGGGTACGGGATGATCCGCATCATGGGCATGTTCCCGGATGTATCGAAGGAATATGCCTGGATACTGGTAATGATGGGCATCATCGGTGTCCTGTACGGTGCCGCCGCTACCCTGCGACAGACGGACCTCAAACGACTGATTGCATATAGTTCGGTCAGCCATATGGGATATGTCCTGCTCGGATTGTTTGCCTTGCAGCAGGTCAGCGTAACCGGTGCCGCGCTTCAGCTCCTGAGCCACGGCGTTGTTACCGGCCTTTTGTTTGCGATGGTCGGTGTGGTATACGATAAGACACACGAACGAAGACTTCAGTATCTAAGCGGCCTGGCTCGCCAGATGCCGATCGCCTGCCTGGTGTTCAGCATCGCCGGCATGGCCTCGCTCGGCCTGCCGCTGACCAGTGGATTCGCCGCTGAGTTCCTGATATTCACAGGTTCTTATAACAGTGACGCCTTCCCGGCCTCTCAGGCATTCACTATCCTGGGCATCGTTGGGATCGTCCTGACCGCCGGGTATATCCTATGGATGATCGAGCGTGCTTTCTACCGCGAGCCGATGCCCCAGTACGATCACCTGCCGGACGCAACCCCGATGGAACGGTTTGTGATCTTCTCGCTGGTGGGCTCGATCATGTGGATCGGTATCGCACCATACTTTTTCACGGATAT
>CAZDMY010000039.1:0-3549 GCA_964506405.1 uncultured Dehalococcoidia bacterium
TGAAGAAAGTGCAGGCGATGTTGTCTGTTTCGATATCATTCGCATCGATCAGTTTCTGCAGCAAATCGCGGGCACCGCTTACAATAGCATCTTTGGTGTTTTCATCGACAGTTGTTGCCCCTCGAATCCCGCGACATTGCATTAATCGTTACCTGCTTTAAAGTCCAAATCAAATAGTATCACTTATCGGTCGGGGTTAGCAACCGTACTGACGTTACCGCAAAGGGATCCTGGCGGCAACTCCTTCAGCTTCAAGTTCCGCGATAGCATCCTTACTCATCCCAAGTAACGTACCAAAGACGTATTCATTGTGCTCGGCAAAGCATGGAGCGGGATGATGAGCCTGTTTTTGTATATTGCTCATTCGCCAGGGTGTACCGGGATAGGGGTGAGCACCAGCCTCCGGATGCTCAATAACCTGGAAAAACCCCCTTTGGTGTAATTGTTCATTTTCAATCAGATCCTGTGGGCCCTGAACCATGCCGGCTGAAATCCCTGATTGCTGTAACACTATCATGGCTGAGTTCGGTTCGTACTGCATGGTCCATTCCTCGATATTCTGTCGCAGGGTCGCGCAGTCATCCGGATCGACCGGCGTGCCGATCAATCCTTCAAGTGCTTCTATCTCTTTTTCTGAATGAAGGGCGATAGCAACCCATGAATCGTCCCCCTGACAGCGAAAACATCCCTGGAACAAGGCGATGCCGTCGTTGTTTCCGTTTCTATTCGACTTCCTCTTGTTCATTGTATAATCTGCGACGTATTCGCCCAAAAGTGAGATGAGGCTTTCATTCAAAGAAAGGTCGATATACTGTCCGTTACCGGTACGGCGGCGATGCCGTAATGCCAGAAGGATAGCAAACGCCCCGTGGAGTCCGCCGGTAGCATCTGCATAAGCTGTCCCGGGACCGATCGGACCATCTTCGGGATAACCGGTGATATCAGCAAGGCCGCTCATCGCCTCAATACCTCGTCCGAAGCTCACGTAGTTGCTGTAGGGGCCGGTCTGCCCGTAAGCCGAAATAGAAATCATTATGATTTGGGGGTTGATCTTACTGAGCACGGAATATTCGAGCCCGAAATTCTGCATCACCCTAGGAGTGAAGTTTTCGATGACAACGTCGCTGATCCCGATCAGTTGCATAAAAACATCTTTCCCCTTCTCTTTCGAAAGATTGAGGCTCACGGCCAGCTTGTTTCGATGCAATTCATTGTAGTAAGCCGACCGATCATAGGGATGCTCACCGGGTTCTCCTTCAGGATAGACTGCCCCCGGTTGCGGCAATCTGCCGCCTCGTGTGGAGCGTACATCCGATTCAATGCGAATAACCTCGGCACCCAGATCGGCTATAACCCGCCCGGCAAGTGGTCCGGCATACACCTGGCCCAGGTCCAGGACCCTGATTCCCTGCAAAGGTAAATCCGGCATTCAAATAACTCCCATTCCGCGCAATCTAACAATTTCGGGATGCGTATATCCTAGACGCTCTCCAAAGATTTCCATGTTATGCTCTCCGAGCAGTGGAGCGCGTTTGGTTTCCGTTTGGCAATCGTTTGTTTTAAATGGTGAGGAAGGATAGGTAAGCTCCCCGGCCACCGGGTGGTCTGATTCGGTAAAGAAATTCCTCTCCAGTAGTTGTTCGTCAAATAAAACCTCATCGATTCCTTTGACCTCTGCGAACGGGAGCCGCCATACCTGGGCATTATGAAAGAGGTCGTCTTTATGGCGATCGGCAAGCCAGGGAGTAAGCAAGGCATCGATCTCATCAGCGCGCCCCCTGGTTTCCTCGGGCTGGATTTCGGCAAGCTCCTTAATTTCGGTAAATCTGATGAACGTATCCCAGTCAGCGCCGGCATCGATATGCAAATAACCGTCTTTGCAGGGAAGAATGGTTGAGGGGTACACCGTCGGATGGCGCGGGCCCGGTCGATCTCGCCGGGTGCCGTCATAAGCATAGCTGAGCAAAGCACCCTCCAGAATTGAAGCCATGCATTCCATAATAGAAATATCGATATGTTCCCCGATGCCGGTTAAATCACGAGAAAGCAATGCGGCCAGCGTCGCGACTGCGGCATTGATTCCAGCCTGGTATTCGGCCTGTCTACCGGCAATCTTTAACGGCTCTCGATCAGGCAAACCTGTCAGCTTCATAATTCCGCCCATTGCCTGGGCCACGATATCCGAGCCATTATATTCCTGGTATGGCCCGTCCTGACCGAAATATGAGATTGAAATGAGAATCAGGGACGAATTTGAGGTTTGGAAGCGCTGGCGGTCGAAGGAATCAGGAGACATATCTTCTATCAGGATATCGGTCTCCTGCAGCAATTGGTGAAGGATCCGGTTGCCGCTTCTGGTTCCCCGGTTTAAAGTGATGCTTTTTTTATTGGTGTTCAGGTAAAGGAACAATCCGCTTGTTTCGGGGTGTGGTTTATCATCGGGAAAGGGCCCCAGACTCCGGGCAATATCACCTGTATCCGGCTTTTCGATTTTGATCACATTAGCACCAGCCTGGGCCAGAAGCCTGCCGCAGTAAGGGCCGGAAACACATTCGCTCAATTCGAGAACGTTAAGGTCGGATAGCGGAAGGTTTCGCATAGCGCTTAAACCTTATGAGTGGGAAGGTGAACCGGTATCCACTACTGAAGCTGGTGGATTTTTTTAACCCGGTCCAATAGCTGGTCAATAGAAGGCGCTCGTCCTTTGTAAGGAGGATCTCCGATCGGGTCGTCGATCGGATTGCCCAGTAATACATCAAAGGTGGCTTTGACGCCGTAAGCGATCGCTTTTAAATTGTAACCGCCTTCCAAGGTGAGAACGAGTCTACCTTCGCATATTTCGTCGGCAAGGCCTTTGATAATGGAAACGATGTCGGCAAACCCGCGCACCGTCAAGGCCATCATGGCTAATTGATCGCTCCAGTGCGGGTCGTAACCAGCGGAGACCAGGATCATATCCGGCTTGAAACGGCGGGCGACAGGTGCCAGAATTTCCTGGTAAACCCGGTGATATTCGTCATCGCTGCATCCGGCCGGCAGCGGTACATTGACCGTGGTGCCCTGGCCCGGTCCCTTCCCCGTCTCCTCTACGTCCCCTGATCCGGGATAATAGGGATACAGGTGTGAAGAAAAGTACAGGACACTGGGATCATCGTAAAATGAATCCTGGGTGCCATTTCCGTGATGGACGTCGAAATCGGCAATTAAGACACGTTTGAGCCCGTGATTCTGCTGGGCGTATCGGGCAGCGATGGCTATGTTATTAAACAGGCAGAATCCCATGGATCGATTGGCCGTGGCGTGATGGCCGGGCGGTCGTACCAGTCCGAAGGCCGAATTCACTTCGCCGTTCATGACACCATCGACTGCACGGAGAATACCCCCGGCGGAATAAAGAGCAGCTTTGTATGAGGCACGACAGGCGAAGGTATCCCCGTCCAGCCAGCACCCACCTCTTTCCGAAGCTGATTCCACCTGGGCAATATGGTCTTCAGAATGGATCGCTCTAAGCTCTGATTCACTTGCCATTCTTGGCGAGAGGGGAACTAA
>CAZDMY010000039.1:3559-7080 GCA_964506405.1 uncultured Dehalococcoidia bacterium
GCCGGAAGATTGCAAAATCTCCATGATGGAAACCAGACGCTCGCTGTTCTCGGGATGGGAACCGGTATCGTGCTGTAAGTATATTGGATCGTAAACCAGTCCGACGCTCATTTTCCCCTCCTGAAATGGATTCATTTAAGATGATAACAGAGTGCCGACAATGAGGCAACGAACGGTGTAATGCTTTAGACACTCATCGAAATACCTGCTATAATATCGCTGAAAATGCGTGGTCACCGCGCTTTAAAGCAGTATGATGACAGTCTTTATTTAAGGGGGTTCGATTTTGGAGTATTTTCTCAGCGAAGAACAGAAAATGATCAAGGAAATCGCCCGGAATATTACGGAAGAAAGGATCAAGCCGGCCCGGGCGGAACTCGATGAAAAAGAGGAATTTCCCTGGGAGATAGTCAAAGAGATCGCCAATGCCGATCTCTTTCGCGTTTTTATTCCGGAACAATATGACGGTATGGGGGGAGGGTCTCTGGATCTGTGCATCGCCATTGAAGAGCTAAGCCGGGGCTGTTGCGGCGTATCTATCTGTTATGCGGCCGTTGCTCTGGGTACCATCCCTGTTTTGCGGTTTGGTACTGAGGAACAGAAGCAGAAATACCTTCCGCAAATTGCTTCCGGCCAGCGACTGGCCGCATTCGGGTTGACAGAGTCCTCAGCCGGTAGCGATGCCGGTGCCATGAAAATGAGGGCCGAACTGGACGGAGATGGCTACGTGCTCAATGGCACTAAACAATTTATCAGCAATGGCGAAGAAGCTGAAATATATTCCGTCATCGCTCTGACGAATCCCGCCAAAGGTTCGCGAGGCGCCGGTGCGTTTATCGTAGAAAAAGGTACACCAGGCTTTACTTTCGGCAAAAAAGAAAAGAAAATGGGCATCCGTTGTTCCAGTACCTGTGAACTGGTATTTCACAACTGCCGTGTGCCTGTGGAAAACCTGATTGGCAAGGAAGGTCAGGGGTTTATTGTGACGTTAAAGACACTTGACGAATCCCGTCCGGGGGTGGCATCGCAGGGGGTAGGGCTGGGCCAGGGGGCGCTTGAGGAATCGGTAAATTATGCCCGCCAGCGGGTTCAGTTCGGGCAGTCGATATCCTCTTTCCAGGCGATCCAGCACATGCTCGCCGATATGGCTACTCAAGTTGAAGCGGCCCGTTCACTCGTGTATTCAGTGGCTAAAACCATCGATAGCGGTGCAAAGAACTTTACTGAGATTGGGGCGATGGCCAAATTGTTCGCGACAGATATGGCAATGAAGGTCACCACGGATGCGGTACAGATACTGGGTGGAGTGGGGTATACCCGGGACTATCCGGTAGAGAAAATGATGCGCGATGCGAAAATCCTGCAAATATATGAAGGCACCAATCAGATCCTGCGCAATGATATCATATCCCACGTTTATAAACGAAAGGCCTTAAGTTGATGAATATCGTGGTATGTATCAAACAGGTTCCCGGCACGACCGAGGTGAAGATCAATCAGGAGAACAATACCCTGGTTCGAGAGGGTGTCGATAGTATAATCAATCCTTTCGATACCTATGCCATCGAAGAGGGAGTGAGGCTGAAAGAACGGTTTGGTGGAAAGGTCACGGTAATTACCATGGGCCCGCCACAGGCCGAAGCCGCTTTGAAGCAAAGCATCGAGCTGGGGGCCGATGATGGGATTTTAGTCAGCGATCGGGCTTTTGCCGGATCGGATACACTGGCAACATCCTATATCTTAAGCCAGGCCATTCGCAAGATTTCCTCGTATGAACTGGTGATAACCGGCAAACAGACACTTGATGGCGATACCGGTCAGGTTGGGCCGGAGATCGCCCAGCGGCTGAATATTCCCTTCGTTGCGTACGTAAGCGCGGTTGAGGAGGTTGACGGAGGGAAAATGAAGGTGCGGCGAATGACTGATGAGGGATATGAGGTAATGGAAAGTCCCGTTCCCTGTGTGATGAGCGTCTCCAAGGAAATCAATGTCCCTCGCCTGCCCTCTTTACGAGGGAAGATGCGTGCAAAATCCGCTCAATTTCCTGTCTGGTCGGCAGCGGATATGGGAATTGATACTGAAAAGATCGGGGTTGCCGGTTCCCCAACATGGGTGATGCAGATATTCTCTCCTAAGCGGGAAAGAAACAGCGAGATGCTCGGGGGTGATTCTCAGCAAAAGGTCGATCAGTTGTTTGAAAAACTTTGCGAAATACAGGTTATTTGAAACGGAAGGGATATGGCATCGATTTATATTGAGGTTGATAAATGCACAGGATGCGGATCCTGTGAGGCGGTTTGCCCGTTCGGGGCCATCGAAATTATCGAAAATGTTGCTCAGATCAAAGATAACTGTAACTTATGCGGGGCCTGCAAGGATGCCTGTGAATTTGAAGCTATTGTCATCGATCTCCCATCACTTGATGAAGCACAGGCTGAAGACGCAAGCAGCGGCGTTTGGGTCTTTGCCGAACAGTGGAACGGAGTCATCAAGGATGTTGTCTTTGAATTACTGAACAAAGGGAGGGAGCTGGCCGACCGACTTAATGACATGCTTTGCGTTGTCTGTCTGGGTGACAACGTGCGGGAGGTCGAAATGCTGGGGCATTTCGGCGCTGACAAAGTCTACCTGTTCGATGATCCGCTGCTGGCTCACTTTCAAGATGATATCTATACGCAGTGCATAGTGGATCTCATGCGGGAACAGAATCCACGAATAATGCTGAGTGGTGCGACGGCACTCGGCCGCGCGTTTATTCCCAGGGTGGCAGCCATCCTGGAGACCGGCCTGACAGCTGATTGTACCGGACTTGCCATCGATCCTGATACAGGGTTGCTGCTTCAGACGCGGCCCACCTTTGGCGGGAATATCATGGCTACAATCGTTTGCAGAACGCGCCGGCCGCAGATGGCCACCGTCCGCCCTCATGTATTTAAGAAGGGGAATCCGAACCCGGAGCGTGAAGCTGAGATTATTCGATTGAATCTGGAAGGAAAGCCCACCACATCACGAACAAAATTGCTGGAATTTGTTGAAGATATCAGCGAGAAGATCAAGGTTGAAGATGCCGATATCATCGTTTCCGGCGGGCGGGGTTTGGGTAAGCCGGAGAATTTTGAGATAGTTCATGAATTAGCGGATGTCCTGGGGGCGGCGGTGGGCGCTTCACGCGCGGTGGTGGATGAAGGGTGGATTCCTTATTCGCATCAAGTGGGCCAAACGGGGAAAACTGTCTGCCCCAGGGTTTATTTCGCTTGTGGTATATCCGGAGCAGTGCAGCATCTGGCCGGAATGCAGACATCGGATATTATCGTAGCCATCAATGAGGACCCCAATGCCCCGATATTCGATGTTGCTACATATGGGATTGTTGGAGACCTGTTCGAGATCGTCCCCATGCTGACGGCACGGATCAAGGAATCGCGCCAGTAACACAAACTTTACATAACTATGAACTGGGTTTACTACGAAGATATCGAACTGCATCGTATGGATGATCTGGGCAAATACACAGTCGACAA
>CAZDMY010000039.1:7090-12403 GCA_964506405.1 uncultured Dehalococcoidia bacterium
CTCGCAGGTTTTCCCGGGCCTCTTGGATCGATGATAGAGTTTGCCCGGGAATGGGACCCCCAGCCGTTTCATATCGATGAAGAAGCTGCGCAGTCATTCCCCAGCCGTGGCATCATCGCACCGGCCATTTATACCCTGGGTATTGTCAACAAACTGGCCGTTAAAAGTGATTCTGTAGTCGCCGCTCTGGCGGGATTCGGCTGGGACGAAGTCCGGTTTCCACACCCTGTTTATCCCGGGGATACCGTCCATGTTACCGCTGAATGCATTGACCGGCGCCCATCCGAGAGCCGGCGGGATGCCGGCATTGTTAGCTCATTGATTGAGGTAAGAAACCAGAATGGTGTCGTTTGCCTTTCATTTAAGAGCACATATCTTGTAGCAAAGAGATCCCCGGGACAGGAAAATGGATAACCCTTCGTGTAACCCCTATCTGCCGACAATCGTTGACGAAATACGAGCAAGCACTGTTTATCTCAGATTCCTTCAACTACTCAGGGAATTCAATATCAACAGGATTGTTGATTGCCATGCCCATATTTCTTCTGGGCAACTGGAGATCATCACGAGTGCCCCCTCCGATCTGGTCCCCCAGCATCCTTTTACGATTTCAGATGTAAATTATCTCTATAGTCGGCTTTTTCGTAATGAAGGAATACGGTTTTCTTCAGTGGTTTTCGATACACCGCTGCCGGTGTATGATCTGGCCAGCAAGAACGATCAACTGCTCAATTACTGGCAGGAAATGGATCCTGCTGAGCAGGCTGAAATCTTACCCTTCGCCGTGGTCACGCCGGATATGGACCTGAAGCAGATATTGCGCTGGGTTGAAAAAGGGGCAAAAGGTTTCAAGATGACCCCAAGGACCACATCTACCCACGTCAAACGTGGCGTGATCGCCGATGTTACGCTTTCTGAGATGCTGAGCCCGGAAGCACTGTGGGTTGCGGATCGGTCCGGCCTTCCCCTGATCGTACATCTGCCTCAATTGGTGGTAGCACCTCGAATAAGACAATCACTCAAGGATGAACTGCTTCTGCTTGCCAGCAGATATTCCGGGATCAAACTGGTCCTGGCTCACCTAGGCCAGGCACAGACCCCAGCTAAGATGGAGGACCTCCTGAACCTGATTCAGGGCAATGGGTTAACCGATATAATATGGATGGATATCTCAGCAGTAACGGTCCCTTCGGTTCTGGCAATGGCGCTTGAAAGTGATGTCCGATTAATGTTCGGTTCGGATATTGATTTCGCACTCGTTGAACGCGGCCGGTATGTCACTTTCAAAGTGATTGATGGTAAGCGGGTGCTGGCGTCCGGTGATGATAATGGCAATCTCATCACCGCCCTGGTCAGCCAGAACTTCGGCAGGCAATTAAGGCATTTCGTAGTTGAAGCGGGAATCGATCTGAACGCCCCATTGATGGTGTTCCAGTTCGAAGGGATTATCGATGCTGTTGAGCGGTTGCGGGAACACGGAATCCAGGAAGAAGCAATCAAATCAAAGCTACAGAACCTGCTGTCCGGAAATGCTTTAAGTTTGTTCAATCATTACTAATCCGGCAATTAAACATAGCATGCCATTCCGTTTGCCATTTCAGTCATTTTCCCCCATATGGGCCTGCTTCCATTTTCCTGCCCGATCAGCCAGTTCGCGTGCACTTTTGAGGGTGGTCTCGGTGAACTCAGGGCCTGAGAGCATCGCGGCGATTTCTGCAATCATTGGCTCTCCTTCCAGCTTCCTTAGACTGCTGGATGTTCGTGTGCCGTCGAATTCTTTTCCAACCGAGAAATGGGAATCGGCGAAGGCAGCGATCTGGGGGAGATGTGTGATGCAGATGACCTGCCTGCTTTGCCCCAGCAGCCAAAGCTTCCTGCCGATGATCTCTCCTGTTCGCCCGCCGACCCCGATATCGATCTCATCAAAGACGACCACCGGGATGTTGTCCGCCTTCGATAGTGCACTTTTAAGAGCCAGCATGAATCGGGAAATTTCTCCTGTTGAAGCAATTTTGGCCAGGGCCTTGGGCGGCTCGCCGGGATTGGTGGAGGCTGTGAACTCTATTTTGTCGATCCCGTCTGCTCCGTATGGCTCATCCTGACCGGAGGGAAGTGGTATGGTATCCGTGTTCTCAAAGGAAGAAAACTTCACATCGAAGCAAACTTGAGACATTTTCAGGTCGGCGATCTCCCTGTTTACCGCCGCTATCAGTGAATTGGCTGATTGTTTTCTTTTTTCGGAAAGCTCAAATGCGATGTGACCCATTCGGGTTTTCAATTCTTCTCGCTCAGATTCGAGTTCGGTTTGCTTTTCGGAGGAAGTGGCCAGCATTTCCCTTTCCTGTTCCGCTGTATGAAGCGAATCCAGGATCGCTGGTATTGACTCCCCGTATTTACGTTTCAACTGGCTTATGAGTTCAAGTCTGGATTCTACCTCGGCCAGCCTTTTAGGGTCAAACTCAAGTGAATCGATGTATATACTAAGATCGCGGGCGATTTCCTCCAATCCGTATCCCACTTCTTCCAGATATCGCATGGGTTGATCAAGGTTGGAATCGATTTCCGACGCAATCTGCAGGTCACGGCCTGCCCTTCGAATCTGATCGATTACCGATCCGTATGACACTTCTTCTCCGGACAGGACTTGATGTGCACTGGATGTCAGCGATGTCAGTTTCTCGATAGACGCCAGTCTCCTTCGTTCCCGGCTCAGATCATCCTCCTCACCGTCCTGCAGGTTGGCGGAGCGTATCTCGTTGATTTGAAACTCTAGGAAATCCTCACGCTGTACCCGATCGCGCTCCTGCTGGCGAAGGTGATCTAGTTTATCTTCAGTTTCCCGCAGCAACATCAGCTTGTCACGAAACTCCCGCCGCAGGACCATACAGTCTCCAAAGGTATCAAGTAGTTCGAGGTGATATTTTGTATCCAGCAGTGCCAGGTGTTCGCTTTGACCGTGTATATCGATCAGTTGTTTTCCGATTTGGTTTACCAATTGCCGGGGGACGGCCTGTCGATTAATGCGGAATACGGTGTGCCCTTGAGTGCGCACGTTGCAGTTAATGATTAGTTCATCTGCCTCAACCTGGATGCCTTTTCCCGCAAGCGGATCGACGATAAGGGCCCGTTGCGCGGAATCGGGAAATGTGAGAATCCCTTCAATGATAGCCTCATGGCTTCCGTGCCGGACAGCACCATTACCACTCCGTGCGCCCAGTAACGTTTCCAGTGCATCGATTACCAGCGATTTTCCTGCGCCTGTTTCTCCGGTGATCACGTTCAATCCCGGTTCCAGTTGCCAATTGATATCTTCGATAATACCGAAATCTCGTACGCTTAATTCTATCAGCAACAGACGCTCTCCGACGAAAGAAACTGACAATCTGAATTCGAAATCATATTGCGCAGTATGTGGGGTTCACTTTATAGCATTTTATCATGTAAACGGGATGTTTTGGTAACACTTGACCCAACGGAGTCTTTAACTGGGCATGGAATCACGGTTGAACTTAAGGGATAAAAAAAAGACCCCAGTCTTGAACGGGGTCTTTATGCTTCCTGGCGACGCCATATTTTCCCACACCGTTACCAGTGCAGTATCGTCTGCGTAGAGGCGTTTCACTTCCGTGTTCGGAATGGGAACGGGTGGTTCCACCTCGCTATAGTCACCTGGAAACTCAATTATTATAGCACCTGATTTGCCGGTCTGCAATACCGAAATAGCAACGGCCCGCCGCATGTTTGTTGACGATTCTTGTCACTTGGTGTACTATAGGAAGCAATTCCAGAGTAAACCTGCTAACTTTATAAACAACCGTTATCGAATAGAGGGATATCATGGCAGAAACAATGTGGATGGTTCGTGCCGGGCAAAGGGGAACGCTGTTTGAAGAATTCGCCAAAGGATACGTTGGTATCGGTTGGGGTGAACTTGGGGATTTAGGGGTTTCTCCTTTCACTGAAGATGAAATTAAGGAACTGTACGCCAGTACTTTTCCTAAGGAAAAGGGAGAGAAAGCGGCTACCAGTGCAGGTATGGTGCACACGTTCAGGTCGGTAATGGCTATGGGCGACCGTGTTATTACCTTCAATCCTCACACGCGTGAATACCTGACAGGCACCATCACCAGTGGTTATATGTATCGCCCGGAGCAGATTACAGGACGGCCTCATGTAAGGTCAGTTAAATGGGAAGGGGCGATTAAGAGGGAATCGTTGTCGCCTGCTGCACGTGAAGCGCTCAGAAGTAATGCCGGAGTTTTTGCGGTAGACCGGATTGTCTCACAGGAATTGCAGTCGTTACTGGCCGGCGAGCCTATTCTGACACCCGAAGAAATTGTAGAAAAGCAACTGAAGAAACAGGAAATTCAGCGCCGCAGGATTGCCCGCGGGTGGGTTGCGATCGGATTCGGCGTTTTCATTTTGGCAACAGGCATATTCCTGTACATCTACGCATCTGGGCAGACCCATTATTTGAACGAGCTTGAAGCGGGGGATATCGAGCAGGTAACCATGTTTTTCTGGCTCGGCGAGGAGATAACCCGTGGATCGGCTGAATATCAGGATGCTCTGGATTTCCTTGAATGGATCAAGCGTGTAGGGCTTGGAGCCGGTATTGTTGGTGCAATAATGATTGCCCTTGGAGCCGCACGGATAATCTGGTCCAAATCTCCTAGAATGAGACGGATTGTGTAACCGGTGGTACCGGTTTTTTGGTAGATCGCTTACCTTGACACAGGAACGGGGCTGATGCTAAAGTAAAGCCGCAGTCAGGTCCAACCATATGACAGAAGTACGAAAAGGCCTGGTTCAGGTCCTTACCGGAAACGGCAGGGGCAAAACTACGGCAGCACTGGGAACGGCCCTCCGGGCAGCAGGGCAGGATCAAAAAGTCCACATCATTCATTTTATGAAAGGGACTTATCCTTATGGCGAGCACAAAGCCCTGGCCCTTCTACCCAACATCACCGTTTCACGCTTTGGGAAACTCGATTTTGTCGATCCGCATAATATCAAGGATGACGAACGGCAGGAAGCTCAAAAGGCGCTGACGGCAGGAAGGGAAGCCTTGCATAGCGGTCAATACGATTTGGTTATCCTTGATGAAGTGAACATTGCATCCGGTTGGGGGCTTGTACCAGTTGATGATGTGATCAAACTAATCAAAGAAAAACCGGACAATGTGGAATTAATCCTGACCGGACGTTATGCGGATGCCAGGCTCATTGAAATTGCGGATCTGGTTACTGAAATGGTTGAAGTTAAACATCCGTACCAGAAAGGCATAAAGGCCCGCCGAGGACTCGAGTTCTA
>CAZDMY010000040.1:0-8019 GCA_964506405.1 uncultured Dehalococcoidia bacterium
AAGAAACAAGGAACAAGAAACAGGGAATAAGAAACAATAACCAGGGAACAAGAAACAATAACCAAGGAACAAGGAACAAGGAACAATAACCAGCTTTGAAGGTCGAGAGTGCCGAATGCCGAGTGCGGAGTGCTGAACGCTGAGAGCCGAGTTGAGAGCTTTCTTCCCAACGACGAATGACTAGCGACTGAAAACTAACGACTCAAGACTAACGACTGAAGACTGAAGACTAAAGACTAAAGATTGAAGACTGAAAACTAACGACTAAAGACTCAAGACTAAAGACTAAAGACTAACAAACCTTTGGTGGAGCTGAGGAGACTCGAACTCCTGACCTTCTGACTGCCAGTCAGACGCTCTCCCAACTGAGCTACAGCCCCGCTTCTCTCATTAATATTAGCAGAAAGTGCTTCCCGGTACAATCAGGTCAGGGGCGATATCCGGTGTGCAAATCATGACAGTTTGCGCCGTTTGGTAAAAGACAGGTAATCCTGCCATTCCGGAGGCAGGTGGAACGGGTAGATAAGATGTGAATTGTAGCCTGAAGGTTCGAAGGGCTTCCTCAGAAGCTTCATCCCTGCTTCGTATGGGGTCCTCCCCGCTTTTTGCTGATTACATTGCTTGCAGGCACTGACCACGTTATCCCAGGTGTGCTCACCGCCGCGGTAGCGCGGAATCACATGATCGAGGGTCAATTCCCGGTTTTGCCGGCCGCAGTACTGACACGTATATTCGTCGCGCGAAAATATGCGGTGGCGAGTGAGTTTGGCGTGAGGCCTCGGGCGCTTGACCATATAGGCCAGACGCACTACCGAGGGGGCAATCATGGAGAAACTCGGACTTCGAATCTGATCTGAGTTGTTCTGAATGACCTCGGCCTTACCGCTGAGAATCAATACAATTACTCGCTTGACCTGGCATATGTTCAGCGGTTCATAATTCTGATTGAGTACTAGCACAGGGTGATTCAGCATGCTTCGGTTGACTCCCCAGAACCGATTGATTTTACCAAGAAACCAATTTCCTTTGCAAATACTGATCAGGATTCAAGAAGTGAAAAAGGCCCCCCTGTGAAGGAAGAGCCTTTTTGTAAGCTACCGTTTACGATATTGTTTCCGTTTCCGTGCCCGCCGGAAGCCGTATTTCTGCCGTTCTTTAATCCTGGAATCCCTGGTAAGGAAGCCGTTGGCTCTGAGTATTGGCTTGAGGTTTTCATCAGTGACGACCAATGCCCTGCTGATGCCATGCTTAATGGCGCTAACCTGGCCGGACAATCCGCCGCCATGGACTTTTACGACCACATCATACTGATCTACCGTGTTGGTAACCTGGAATGGCTGGAGGGCGATACGTTTAAAACTGCCCGTCCCTGACCCGTAGGTGGCTTCAAACGGTTTCGAATTAATAACGAAATTACCGCTCCCCGGGTACAGCCTTACCCGCGCAATCGCGGTTTTCCGGCGTCCGGTGCCGTAGAAATAGGGTTGTCCGTTCAAACTAATCCTCCTTGGCAGTACGTCTATTTGCAACTTGGGCCTGGTGCGGATGTGTTGGCCCGGCATATACCTTCATCTTTCGAAACATAGCCCTGCCCAGAGAATTGCCGGGGAGCATCCCCTTGACGGCATGTTCAATAACACGGGTAGGGTGTTTTTCCAGTTCCTGGGCAAGCGTCCGCTCCTTTAATCCTCCGGGATAGCCCGAATGACGGTAATAGATCTTCTGTATGGCCTTGTTACCAGTGACTCGGATTTTTTCCGCGTTCACAACGATAACGAAATCACCGGTATCCATGTTTCGGGAGTACATAGGTTTATGCTTGCCTCTCAACAACCGGGCGATCCTTGTTGCAAGCCGTCCCAGGGTTTCCCCTGAGGCATCGATAACATGCCACTCTCTCTCGATGTCCGCTTTTTTTACACTATACGTTTTCATAAGTAAATCCATCTTTAAGAATAATTGACTTTAATCAGGCAAAGTCCGTGGGCAGGGGCCACATATCGGGCCTCGCCGGGATTTGGTGCTTCCAATAATTGCCGGAACGCTTCGGAATCCATCTGGTAAGTGCCGATCCTTAGAAGGCTGCCGACCATGCGCCTGACCTGTTGCGGAAGGAAAGAGGCCCCCGTTATATCGAACAGCACAAAATCGCCCTCTTTCCGGACCCGGGAACTGAAGATATTTCTGATTGTTTGCTTCATGTTGCCTTCGCGGTTGGTAAATGCGCAAAAATCATGTTTCCCCACAAACTGACGGCTGGCTTCATCCATCTTAACCACATCAAGCTTCTGATATACCTGGCAACTCTGCCGGCGATCCAGGGGAGAAGGGGTTCGCCGATTTAGAATCGTATATCGGTAGTCTTTGCTTTTGGCATCTCGTCTCGGGTCGAAACCGGCCTCCGTCTGGCGGGCGTCTCTCACTGAGATATCCTCAGGCAAGTGGTAATTCAACGCGTTTACGAATTCAAGGGGAGACAGATTTGAATCTGTTTCGAAAGCAGCTACCTGGCCCCTGGCGTGTACCCCGGCATCGGTGCGCCCGGCTCCATGAATGCGTGTACGTTTTCCGGTGATTTTCACCATTGCTTTTTCCAGTTCTCCCTGAATGGTCGGAACGTTTGGCTGGATTTGAAATCCATGGTATTGTGTGCCCAAATATTCGATAATCAAAGCGATTCTAGGAATCTTCCTTCTCTCTACACCAGTTCTAACTGTACCATGATCGCGCCGTCACCCAGGCGAGGGCCGAGTTTGGCTATCCTGGTATAACCGCCGTTCCTGGCAGCGTATCTTGGTGCTATCTCGTCGAAAACCTTCTTGACCACTCGCTTGCTGTTAATGAACCCCAGTGCATTTCGGCGCGCGTTCAGATCCCCTGCTTTCCCCAGCGTAATCATTTTTTCCGCCATCGCGCTTACCTCTTTGGCTTTTGCCTCGGTGGTTACGATTTTTTCGTATTTCAAGAGGTCGGTTACCTGATTGCGATATAAAGCCATGCGGTGGCCAATGGTTCTGGAGAGCTTACGTCCCTTCACCCGATGTCTCATTTCTCACCTCGAATTGTAAACCGTTCGCCCAGTTTTTTAAGCATCTCTCCCCGGTCATACTCACCGGTACCTGGCCCTTCCTCTTCCGCTTTTTCGGTATCCGTATCTTTAGGAGGCCCCTCGCCTTCCAGCAGGCCGGCTTCCACCAATTGCTCCTGAACCTCATTCCATGATTTAATCCCGAAATTCTTCAATCCCAGCAATTCATCACGGCTTTTTGAGAGCAGGGCTTCGGTGGTCGAAATGCCCCCGCGCCTCAGGGCATTGATGGTACGCGAAGAAAGACCCAGTAGTTCCAGCGAGATTTCCTCGTGTTGCTGGGAAGCATCCGCTTGTTCCTCAATTAATGTGGAGGGACCTTCCCCGGGTTGCTCTAATCTGGTGAAGATTGCAAATTGCTGGCTTAGAACGCGGGCGCATTCAGCGACCGCATTTTCCGGAGAGAGGGTCCCGTCGGTCCAGATATCCAGTAACAGGCGGTCATAATCGCTGCGGTCTTCCACTCTGGTTTTCTCGACGTCATAATTGACCCTTCGGATGGGGGTGAAAACCGCGTCTGTGGGCAGTACCCCGATCGGGTATCCTTCCGCCGATCCGGCGGTGGTGTAGCCTTTATCTACTTCAACATTGAGTTCAACAATCAGTTTTGCATCCGGGCCATCCAGCGTGGCCAGGTAAAGCTCCGGATTGACGATGTCGAAGGAAGCTGATTCCCTGATATCGCCGGCCTTGATGACTCCTTCACCGGAAACTTCAAGCCTGAGTGTATCGGGGCGGCTGGACATATACCGGAACCGGATTTGCTTGATATTCAACAGGAACTCCAGGACATCCTCTCGCATATAAGGGATGGTGGAGAATTCATGTTGGACGCCTTCAATTTTCACACTGGTAACTGCAGCGCCTGGCAGCGAACTCAACAGTACACGCCGCAAGGCGTTACCGACTGTCAAGCCGTATCCCGGCTCCAGCGGCTCAATGATAAAATGTCCGTGCGTCT
This sequence comes from uncultured Dehalococcoidia bacterium, assembly GCA_964506405.1. Lineage (GTDB taxonomy): Bacteria > Chloroflexota > Dehalococcoidia > SZUA-161 > SpSt-899 > JBGLNL01. The sequence goes on from CAZDMY010000040.1 coordinate 4,050, forward strand.
CGGAAACTAGCTGGCATTCTATTTTGGGGGTGACAGTTGCAAGCAACGATTTAACCTCCGACGGGATGCAATTATTTAGAGTAATACTCTACTATCAGTCTTTCATTAATGGTGCTGCCGACGTCTTCACGTGAGGGCAGGGACAGAACTTTCACCGAAAGTTTCTTAGGGTCCACGCTCAACCAGGCCGGTATTTGTTTACTGCTGATGTCCTGTTCGGCTTTCTGGAAAGGGAATAATTTTTCGTGCCCGTCTTTCCATTCAATCACATCTCCCGGTTTTACCCGGCATGAGGGAATATCTGTTTTGCGGCCGTTGAGCTTGAACAAGCCATGCCGAACCAGCTGCCTTGACTGTCTGAGACTATCAGCCAAACCGGCACGGTATACCGTGTTATCCATCCGGGTTTCGAGGATCTGCAGAAGGGTTTCCCCTGAAAGGCCCGGTGCTCTCTCCGCTTCGGTGAAGTACTTGCGCATCTGGCGCTCCAGGATACCATAGATGTGTTTAGCCTTTTGTTTCTCCCGCAGTCGAATCCCATATTCGGAAAGTTTCTTTGGCCGGGCTCGACGCCGTTTCGGACCTTGTTCATGCTTTCGTTCAAACGCACATTTTGAAGAGAGACAACGCTCTCCCTTCAAAAATAACTTTTCCTCCTGGCGTCGACAGAGTCGACAGACGGGCCCAGTATAACGGGCCATATTCCCTCCTCTTTGTGTCTATATTCGGCGTTTTTTCCGTGGACGGCATCCGTTGTGGGGTGTCGGTGTGACGTCCTTGATACTCGTAACATTCAATCCTGAGGACTGCAGTGCGCGGATAGCCGCTTCACGCCCGCTGCCCGGGCCTTTGATATGCACTTCAACATATTGCAGCCCATGTTCAATGCCTTTCTTGGCTACTTCCGTAGAGGCTCTCTGGGCCGCAAAGGCAGTCCCCTTCCGGGATCCCTTAAAACCGATTGTGCCGGCACTTCCCCAGGTAATCGTATTCCCGGCCATATCCGTCAGTGTAATAATCGTATTATTGAAGGTTGATTGAATATAGGCACGTCCCCGGATGACGCCTTTTCTTTCCCTTCTTCGAACGCTTGTTCTGCCTTTTCGTGTCGCCATAATAACCTCGCAACTATTAATGGGGTCTTACTTCTTGGACATACCCCGACGGCGGCCTCGGCCGGCTACTGTTTTCTTGGGCCCGCGTTTGGTTCGGGCATTTGTTTTAGTCCTTTGACCTCGTACCGGAAGGCCTCGGCGGTGCCTTAAACCACGGTAGCTGCCAATCTCGCTCAGACGCTTGATATTAAACGTTACCTCGCGGCGAAGATCCGCCTCTACCCGGTATTCCCGGTCGATGGTTTCACGGATTCGATTGAGTTCCTCATCCGACAAGTTTTTCACACGCGTATTCGGATCGACTCCGGTCGCCTTAAGAATCTGCTTACTTAAGTTCGGCCCGATACCGAAAATGTATTGCAGGGAAATCTCTACTCTCTTGTTATCTGGGATATCAACGCTTGCGACACGTGCCATTTTGTCTCCTTGTTTAACTAGGTCGGATCAACCCTGTCTTTGCTTATGCCTCGGATTAGAGCAGATGACCCGAACAACCCCTTTGCGCCGGATAACCTTGCAATTCTTACAACGCGGTTTCACTGAAGCCCTTACTTTCATGGTAATTTCCCCATATTCTATTTGAATCGATAGGTAATCCTGCCTCGGGAGAGATCGTATGGTGAAAGCTCAACCAGAACCCGATCCCCGCGTACTACTTTGATGAAGTATCGGCGCATTTTTCCCGAAGCATGAGCCAGTACCTGATGCCCGTTGGCCAGTTCAACTCTAAACTGCCCGTTGGTCAAGGGCTCGGTTACCGTTCCCTCAACTTCAATAGCTTCCTTTTTCCCCATCGACTCCTTATATCGCTTCTTAATGATTCGGCTTATTAAACCGTGATTGACTCAACACTGTGTTAGTATTTCTGCTTCACCATCGGTAATGGCGATCGTATGCTCAAAATGAGCCGACAATTTGCTATCTGCCGTTACGACCGTCCAGTTATCCGGCAATACCTTAGTACGCCATGTACCCTCATTAACCATGGGTTCCAGGGCTATGGTCATTCCCTTTTTCAGGACCGGACCCTGGCCTGGCGTACCGTAATTGGGTATCTGCGGGTCTTCGTGCATATCCCGGCCGATACCGTGCCCAACATACTCGCGAACAACCGAATAGCCATGTCTTTCGGCATATTCCTGGATTGCCGCCGACACATCCCCCAAATGGGTTCCGGCTCTGGCCATACTAATCCCTGCTTCCAGAGACCCTCTGGTGACCTCCGATAAACGGTGGGCCTTTTCGCTTACAGTGCCCACCTCAACCGTTATGGCGGCGTCACCCTGAAACCCATTATAGATGGAACCTACATCAATCGCAACCAAATCGCCTTCCTTCAGAACCCGTTTACCCGGGATACCATGAACAACCTCCTCGTTAATCGAGGTACAGATAGATGCCGGAAAACCTCTGTAACCTTTGAATGAGGCTTTCGCTCCGTGCTCTTCGAACAACTTTTCTGCGATCGTATTAAGTTCCCCTGTGCTTATACCTGGCCTGATTTCCTTTGTTAATTCTCTATGTATTATGGCTACAATGCGTCCGGCTTGACGCATAATATCGATTTCTTTACGAGATTTGAGGATAATGCTCATGCGCTCACGCCAGCGATGAAAGCATCTCCTCCGAAACTGAATTCACAGGCTGGTTTCCATTCACTTCCAATAGTTTACCCTGCTTTTTATAATAGTCAACCAGGGGTGCGGTCTGGTTACTGTAGACTTCCAGCCGATTTCGTACAGTAGTTTCGTTGTCGTCGTCGCGCTGATAGAGTTCACCTCCACATTGATCGCACTTGCCCGGCTCCTTCGGGGGCGCATCGACCATGTGGTAGGGGGTCTGACAATTACGGCAGATCCAACGGCCTGAAAGCCGCTTGACCAGCTCCTCGTTGGGAACGGATATAAGAACCACTTTGTCGATTGCCTTGCCCTCGGAGCTCAACGCTTTATCCAGGGCTTCCGCCTGCGGTATGGTTCGAGGAAATCCATCCAGGAGAAATCCGGCGGCGCAATCGTCTCGGCCTATCCGCTCCAGTACCATTTTAACGGTAACGTCATCCGGGACCAGTTCCCCTTTATCCATGTATTTCTTTGCAGTCTGCCCCAATTCCGTATTCCGGCTGAGGTTATCCCGAAAGAGATCCCCTGATGCCACATGAGTCAATCCCTTCGATTTAACGAGGGCGACGGCCTGAGTTCCTTTTCCGGCACCTGGTGCCCCTAGTAAGATAATGTTCATTTTTCTCTCCCCGAAAAAGACTATTTAATGAAGCCTTCGTAATGGCGCATAAGCAACTGTGCTTCCATCTGCCGCATGGTATCCAGCACCACACCCACCACGATGAGAAGTCCGGCGCTGCTGATGATCATTAATGTTTGGACATTCGCCACAGACTCCCCAGTGAGCAGCAGCGCGAAAAGCGGCACTACAGCGACGAACCCAAGGAAGAATGCACCCCCCCAGGCAAGCCGGCTTTGTACACCGTCAAGATAAAGTGCCGTTGGTTTCCCCGGCCTTATACCGGGAATAAAGCCTCCCTGCTTCTGAAGATTATCGGGAATGTTTTGTTGCTGGAAGATAATCATCCCGTAGAAAAGCGTAAAACCAACCACACACAGGAAATATGCCCCCCAGTAAAACCACCAGTGATCTCCGCTGGGAAGAAACCAGTTATAAACAGCATCGGCGAACGAGTTATCAAAATAGCTGGCGACGGTTCCGGGGAATATCATTATTGCCATCGCGAATATCAGCGGGATCATCCCGGTGGAATTGACTCTCAACGGGATATGAGTTCCACCGCTTTGACGGTAAACGCGACCGCCCCGGAAGATACTTTTTGAGTATTGTAC
>CAZDMY010000040.1:8029-12217 GCA_964506405.1 uncultured Dehalococcoidia bacterium
ATAAGGTAAGTTACTGCAACTGTCAGCAGTATCAGGACAAGTATGCTGTCGATTCCGAATACCTCTTCATTGCGGTAAATGGCGGCAGGGACCCCGGAAACGATACCGGCAAAAATGATGATAGATATTCCGTTACCGATGCCTCTCTCGGTAATCAGTTCGCCCAGCCAGACGAGAAACACCGTTCCTGCCGTGAGGGTCATAATCATTGCTGCAGTCGGCAGCAACGCGTCTCCTGTCAGACCGATATTATCAATGGCGGGTGGCAGGTCTCCTTGTGCCTGGCTCAGCATCATTAACTGACCCCACCCCTGGAACATGGCCAGAGGAACGACCAGATAATGGGTGATCTGGTTGATCTTGTTCCTGCCCTCTTCCCCTTCTCTAGCCAGCATTTGAAGCCGCGGAATTACCGGGACCAGCAGCTGCATAATGATAGAGGCCGTAATGTACGGATAGACACCCAGAGCAACAATACCCAGGTTTCGAAGTGCCCCGCCGCTGAACATATCGAGCATACCGAGCAGCGGATCCTGGTCGAACCTTGTTTGAAGGGCACCTAGATCGACCCCGGGCACCGGGATAACAGCCATAAAGCGGAATATTACCAGTATGAAAAAGGTAAACAGAAGCTTGCGCCGTAAATCGGGGTGTGAGAGGGAATCTAGAACCGCTTGGACCAGCTTAGGCAGGCCGCCTTGTCTCGCCGGACTTTGCATCAGGCGATCACCTCCGCTGTGCCGCCGGCCGCTTCGATTTTGGATATTGCGGATTGAGTGAACTTATTGGCTTTAACGATCAGTCTGCACGTAAGTTCCCCTTCCCCAAGGACCTTGATGGGGTGGCGCAGATTCTTGACGATACCCGAGGATACTAGTAAATCGGGGGTGATCTCTGTCCCTTCCGTGAATTCATTCAATTGTTTTACGTTAACGATATAATATTCGATGCGGAATCTGTTGGTGAATCCGCGTTTGTAAGGCAATCGCTTCACCAGCGGGTTCTGCCCGCCTTCGAACAATGGGTGTACACCGCCACCGGCGCGGGAATTCTGCCCTTTTAAACCACGGCAGGAATAAACCCCGTGTCCGCTGCCGACACCTCGGCCGATTTTCTTGCGTTTCTTTTTGGATCCTGCAGGAGGATGCAGTTCATTCTCTTTCAAAGGATGGTCTCCTAGCTCGTTTCTTCCCAATCAAGAAGGTGCTCAATCTTTTTGATCATGCCTCGGATTTGCGGGGTATCGTCGTGCTCAACGACCTGATTTAACGAACGTAAACCCAATGCCTGAGCCACTTTCCCCTGGTTCCTGTTATAGCCGATCGCACTTTTTTTCAGCTTGATGCGTAAAGTTGCCACAGATTCTATTCCTCGATATTCTTAGCGAGTTTACCCCGCTTGATCAATTCCTGTCTTGGATCTTTCAACCGACTTAATCCCAGCAGTGTAGCCTGGATTACGTTAATCGGATTGGAGCTGCCCAGGGACTTGGTGAGGATATCACGGATCCCCGCCGCTTCGAGTACCGCCCTCATACTTTTCCCGGCAATAACTCCTGTTCCTGGTGCTGCCGGTTTAAGCAGTACGCTGGCCGCCCCAAACTTGGCGGTGATTTCATGTGTGATAGTGCTTCCGCTCATCGGAACCTGTACCATGTTTTTCTTGGCTTTGGCAACACCCTTTCGAATGGCTACGGGAATCTCGTTCCCCTTGCCAAGGCCAAACCCCACATGGCCTTCATTATCACCCACCACCATCAGGGCGCTGAAGGATAACTTACGTCCCCCTGTGACGGTTTTCGCTACCCGCCGGATGTGAACCAGCGTTTCGGTGAGATTCAGTTCCTCAGCGTTAATAGTCTGTCTCATACTTGCCTCAAAATCGTAATCCGGCTTCGCGAGCGGCTTCCGCCAGGGACTTGACCCGTCCATGGAACTTGTATCCGGCCCGGTCGAAGACCACCTGAGTTATGCCGTTTTCCAGAGCCTTCTTCCCCAATGCCTGGCCAAGTTGTCTGGCTCTATCTATTTTAGAACCGGTGTTTGTTTTTAAATCGCCATTGAGCGTCGAGATAGAAATCAGTGTTTCCCCCTGGGTATCATCGATTAGCTGAGCGTAGATATGATTCGCGCTGCGAAATACGCACAGCCTTGGCCTGGAACTCGTACCTGCCACTTTCCGGCGTATCCGGGCATGGCGTGCTTTGCGACTGGTTCTTTTTTCTGCTATACGGGACATAATAATGCCTAATTCAAAGCTTTCGTGTTTATTTCTTTCCGCCCGCCTTACCGGCCTTACCGGCTTTGAGGCGAACGTATTCGCCTTGATAGCGAACACCCTTTCCTTTGTAATGATCCGGTGGTCTCAAAGACCTGATTTTAGCTGCGGTCTCGCCGACCAGCTCTTTGTTGATACCCGCAACGGTAATCCTGTTGTTACCCTCCATAGAAAATGCTATTCCTTCCGGGGGCACCATTTCGACGGGATGAGAGTACCCGAGCTGCAAGGCCAGCTTATCTCCGGCCATTTGCGCACGATAACCAACCCCGACGATCTCAAGGTTCTTCCGGAAACCTTCGCTGACACCTTGTACCATATTGGCAATAAGCGTCCGAGTCAGCCCGTGCATCGACCGGTGAATCCTGTTTTCGGTGGGTCGTGTCACTGTGATAACGCCGTCGGTGATATCGATATGCATATCATGTGGAAGTGAACGGTGCAGCTCGCCCTTCGGTCCTTTCACCGTGATTTCATTCCCGGAAAGTTTTATTTCAACTTCGGCTGGTAATGGTATTGGCTTCCTTCCGATTCTTGACATCTGCTAGTTCCCCGCTTACCAGGCGTAACACAAGACCTCGCCACCGATCCCCTTCTTCCATGCCTGTTTGCCGGTCATGATCCCCTGGGGGGTGGAGACAACCGCTATGCCTAATCCGCCATAGACTCTGGGGATTTCGCCGTTTTTAACATATACGCGCAATCCCGGTTTGCTCACCCGCTTGAGGCCTTTCAACACCGGTTCGTTTTCGTTTGTATACTTGAGTTGTGTCTTGATGACCCGCTGAGGCGTTTCCCCTTTTATGACTTCGTAGTTTTCAATGAAGCCTTCATCCTTCAGAACCTTGATAATGGATATTTTCGTCTTTGACGAGGGCACCAGCGTATGACTCGCCCCAATCATATTGGCGTTTCTTATTCTTGTAAGCATATCTGCGATGGGATCAGTTGTACTCATAGTTCCTTCCAAAAATTACCAGCTTGATTTTCTCACGCCGATGATCAACCCCTGGTTGGCAAGTTCCCGAAAACAAATCCGACACAATTCGAAATGACGCATGAAACCCCGCGGCCGTCCACAGCGGCGGCATCGATTCCTGTGGCGGATCTTGTATTTCGGCGGCTTGCGCCATTTTGCAATTTGTGACGTCTTTGCCATTTAATTCTCCCTGGCGAACGGCATGCCCATCATTTCCAGTAATTGCCGGCCTTCCTCGTCGGTGCGTGCCGTGGTGATGATATTCACCTGCAGGCCGCGAATCCTGTCTATCTTATCGTAATTGATCTCAGGAAAAATGATCTGTTCCTTGATACCGAGAGCATAGTTGCCCCGCCCGTCAAACGATTCCCTGGGAATACCATGGAAATCCTTAATACGCGGAAGGGCTACGTTGACAAGCTTACTGAAAAAATCGTACATGCGCTGTCCCCTGAGTGTTACCTTAGCGCCTATGGACATTCCCTGGCGAAGCTTGAAACTGGCAATAGATTTACTAGCCTTAAGGACCACCGGTTTCTGCCCGGTGATCGTCGCCAGGTCCGCGGTAGCGGCCTCTATTGCCTTCGGATTCTGAATGGCTTCTCCCAGCCCGATATTAACTACGATTTTCTCAATTCTGGGCACCCGCATCGGACTTTTATACCCGTTCTCCTTAAGGATCTGCGGGATAACTTCCTCGAAGAAATGCTGCTTTCCCTGTAATATCTGGGGCATTAATCCGTTACCTCATGACATTTCTTGCATATCCTGACTTTGCTGCCATCATCAAGCACCTTGAATCCAACCCGTGCTGGTTTTCCGCATTTCTTACAAAACAGCATGACGTCCGAAATATGAATTGGCGCTTCCTTTTCGATAATCCCTGCCTGTCGCATCTGACCGGTGGGTTTCATATGGCGCTTGATCATGTT
>CAZDMY010000041.1:0-6502 GCA_964506405.1 uncultured Dehalococcoidia bacterium
AATACAATCCCGATCAGAAAAACTCAGACCAGGATGAACTGGGGGATGCCTGCGATAATTGCCCGCAAACGTACAATCCCGATCAGAAAGATTCAGACAAGGACGGGACAGGCGATGCGTGTGAGATAATCGATACCGACTACGACGGAGTTCCGGATAATGAAGACAACTGTCCCTCCAGATCCAACAAAGATCAGCAGGATTCCGATGGCGATGGCATTGGTAATGTCTGCGACAACTGTCCGTTTAAACCCAATCCCGATCAGAAAGATTCAGACGGCGACGGGGTAGGCGACCTATGCGATAATTGCCCGGAAACCGCCAATCCCGGCCAGGAAGATACGAATGAAAATGGTACCGGTGATGCCTGTGAAGAAATGGTGACTTCACCAGTGGTATCGGGAACCCTTCCTGATCTGGTCATTGATCGAATTATCTGCGACGACGAACTCAGCCTGATTCGATATACGGTGAAAAACGCGGGGGATACCGTTGCTCCGGCCGGTCATGTTACCGGATTGACAGTAGATGGTATGGTTGTCGCGGAGGATGTGGTGACTATCAGCCTGGATCCGGGTGACATTTACGAAGGATCCTTTGATCGGTATCAATGGGTCAGGAGCATCGGTGTATCGATATGCGCCGACCAGCGCCACGCGATTGATGAATCCGATGAGGGAAATAATTGCAACGCAAGCCAGTGCATCATCCATGAAGCGCCTGATGAGACACCTCCACCAACCCCCGCCGGCCCGCAGCCCGACTTGATAGTTGATCCTTACAGCAGTATGAGCTATCGTTCCGACACCCCGGAGACCTTCGGTTTCTATTACACCATTTGGAACAGGGGCGATGCGCCGGCGTCGGCGAGCTGGACTCAGCTTTATATCAATGGCTTGATGGTCGGAGAAGCACAGGCAGGGCCGCTGGATGCCGGAGAAGAAAGCCGGGAAAGGATCCCTGTCTACTGGGATTGCACGGACTGCGACTGGGATGATATTCAATTCCGCCTCGATACCAGAGGTGATGTTGATGAGGAATCGGAAGTCAATAACAGCCGTACGTTCAGGCGACAATGTTCGTACCTCATCCTGCCGGAAATCGACCTGGCTGTGGAAGACATTCGCTTTAATGCCGCTGAGAACAGGATAGAATACACTCTTTCCAACCTGGGAGCAGGCGATTCCCTGGAGACCGAGGCTCATCTTTGGGTTGATGGCGTTATGGTTGAAACAAAAAGCGTTGCCCCGCTAACAGCCGGAGACAGCCGGGAGGAGTTTTTCAATCACGAATGGAGATGCACCGGAGACACAGACGCCATCCGAGTAGAGGTGGATACGATCACACGGGATGTGGAGGATTGCAGTGGCACGAGCATCCTCCTTGGAGAAAGCGACTGGCGAAACAACCGGATGGAAGCCACTCTGACCTGCCAGGCACCGGACCTGATTATCGAAGATGTCCGGGCAACCGGAGCCAGTACCAGCTACACCATTACGAATCAGGGTCGTTCCCGAGCAGATGCAAGCACCACCAGCCTGCATTTCTACGAGTCGTCGGAGCTGGGCATGTTCTTCCGGGGTGACCTGATTACCTCCACTACCGATAGCGTGGGCGAACTGGCGCCGGGAGAATCCGTAACACGATCTATTGATACGCCTTGCACTTGCGTCTATCCTATGGTCCATATCCAGGTTGCCGCAGACAGTGCCGGTTCAGTGATCGAGGCGGATGAGACCAACAATATCGATACCTTGTACTGGGAATGCGGTGTTACAGGAGCTTGCGACCTCTCTCTGGAAAGGATATGGATTGAGGATGGCAGGGCACGGATATGCTATGAAATTATGAACCGGGGGAGCCTTGCTTCGGATCCTACTACGACCGAGGTAGTTCTCCACTCCGGGTGCGGCTCGAGAGGCGAGTTCACTCAGGATGAACCTCCATTAGCTTCCTCTGAAAGCAGGACCGTATGTCTGAACCTGACCGACTTCTGGCCTCATATGTTCGACGGCACCTTCTGCGGATGCCCCACACTTGAAGCGGAAGTAGAAGTCGCACCCGATTTCTTTGCCGACCCCCGCAATCCACATTACAATAACACCGGCACCGCAATCTTTAGGAACGATAATTCGTGCGCTGACGGGGTACAGAACAACGACGAAGAAGGTATCGATTGCGGAGGGTCCTGTCCGGCAGATTGCCGCGACTGCTTTGCCGATGCTGATTTCGGGAGCGCAGAAGATAGCGGCTACTTTGATTTCGGCAGGGCAGCAGTGGAGAATAAATCAAGGGATGCCTTAACGGAGTACGCCAACTGTCTTCGAGATCCTGCCTGCCGGGGAACATTGCTCGTATACGATCCAGCTATCGATTTCACCACGGTTACCAGGGCTGACCTGGCAGCAAATTCGGACTATATCATGGAAGCAGTGGCATATTACGTCGATAACCACACCACCTACATGTATGACGACGATGACTGCACGATATGCGATGAAGGCGGCGGTGTTCATTTCGAGCCGGAAGGTGCCATCCCCGCTGCAAGCTTCATCCTTTCAAGTGGCTTTAGAACCGGCGTGTTGAGCGGCGGCACCCACACCGTTGCCTGCCCCAATGACTACTGCGGCGACTGCGAAGATCATGCCATATTGAGGAATTCGTTGATGCGAACCCTGGGAATTAGCTGGAGATGCGCTTATTGTGCCGACCATTACAATAATTACTGGGGAGGCGGGCACACTTACAACTACGTTTACTATCGAAGTAAATGGCGGCCGATGGACTACGGGGTACTGGGTGCCTACTTCAACGAATACTGGGTACAGCACAATCCGCATAATATCTGGAATGACCACATTGGCGAATACTGGTGCCCCGACTGGAGGTCCGATCCGGCCTGCGAGTATTGCTGTAATACGGGCCCCTACGGTAGAACCCAAAATTACGACGGCGGATATGAATGCTTCCCGGACAGCCAGAAAACCCATCTGGAAAACTGCGCTCCGTAGCCAAGGAGGAAAAAATAATGAAAGCTGTAATTGCGCTAATTATATCGCTGATCGGCATATTGTGTTGTTTTCAGGCGGCGCTGGCTGCTGACTTATTCTATTCGGGAGACGTGGTCATAGAGTCCGTCGGCATCAATATCGATATAGACGATGAGGATGCAACCCTAACCGCCGTTTACCTGCTCAGAAACCAGGGCTCCATCGAAGAGCAGGTCGATCTACAATGGGCCGATCCCTCGGCATCGCTTACGCTGGATGGAGAAACACTGGTAAATCCGGTGACTTTCAATCCGGGGGAAAGAAGGGCCATCAACGTGGCCTTCAACCTGAAAAATGCAGGGGAAACAACCAAAACGCTGTCTATTGATCCGGCGATGCTGTTCGACGGCAAACCGCATGCAGAGCCAGCGGGAACGGTGTTGATTGAAGCACTGTTACCCGAAGGCGTTAATGCCCTCGCCTGGGCCAGCCAGGAACCGGATGAGGAGAGCATGGACGGTGGGAGAGCACTCTATACATGGAAAGCCGCCGGCTTATACCCCACGTCACTGACTCTTAAATGGAGTACATTAGGAATCGACCTTAGCATCGAGAAAAGCGCAAACCCCAAAGAGATTACCGAACAGGATCAGATTATCACCATACAGCTAACGCTGAACAACAACGGCGATACAGCGCTTGAAAATATCTATCTTGTGGATCAATATGTGTTATCCGATTTTGAAATGGTGGAGCCCCTGGTAGAATCCGGCACGCGGGAAAACATCCTGTATTGGGAAAAGCACATCAGTTCGCTGGGACCGGGTGAAAAAACCACTGCGAGTTATTCGGTGAAATACATCGCAACCATCCCTCAGATCTACGAATTTGATTTGAATCCCACAGTGGTCACCGTCGATGGACACCTGGTATCGGTTTCCAATAAGGTAAGAATAAAGCAAAGTGTTGAGTTGCCACTACTCACACCTGAAGCCACACCGGCAGAACCCGCAACGACACCCGAACCTGCGGAGGATGAAACGGAAGGTTTCCCCTGGGTCTTAGTAATCGGGATTATCGTCGCCGCGCTGATAATCATAGCAGTGGTATCATATGTCCTCCTGAAAAGAAAAACAGGCGGAATAAGTTAACGCCTGACACAGGACAAAGTTAAGCCTTCATAAACCCCTCGATGAGGATTCGAGTTTAGCTCATACTGCCACGGGCTATGGCAGATAGCCACGTATGATGCTTCGATTTGTCTCCCGGCCGGGTTTCAATAGCTGATCAAGGAGTTGGATAAATGGGATTGGATCAATTTTCGTTGGAAGACAAAGTAGCAATTGTTACCGGTTCGGGGAGAGGGATCGGTAAGGGGGTTGCGCTGGCATTTGCCGAGGTCGGGGCGGATGTGGTCTGCTGCGATATAAACGCAAGCGATGTTGAAGCCACTGCAAAGGATATCCGCCAGAAAGATCGAAGAGCGCTCGCGGTTCTCTGTGACGTTACGGACGAACAACAGGTCGATGAGATGGCGCAACGGACCGCAGCCGAGTTTGGCCGAATTGATATCCTGGTGAATAACGTGGGGGGAGCGGCCTCTTTCGGGCCGGTGATGCAGATGAGCCGGTCGGATTTCGAAAAAACAATAGCGATCAACTTGATCAGCACGTTCTTATGCAGCCAGTCTGTTGCAAAAATCATGTTGCAACAGAGATCGGGGTCCATTATCAACATCTCGACGCGCGATTCAATTCAGCCGTGTATCGGCCGTGCAGCCTATGGCGCTGCTAAAGCAGGTGTGAATGCGTTCACCAGAACCCTCGCATGGGAACTGGCTCCCCATGTTCGCGTAAACGGCATCCTCTCAGGAGGCATAGAGACCGAGGGCTCTCTTGATTACATCGGGCCGATGCTGCCACAGATCATCGCCGGCACACCGATGAAACGAATGGGAGTGCCGCGGGATATCGCCCTGGCCTGCGTATACCTCGCCTCCGATGCATCAAGCTGGGTAACAGGCAGAATGTTCGAGATCGACGGCGGTATCGAATTCATCCACCTGGATATGGGACCCTTCACAGGCAATGGAGAAGGGGGAGTATGAAACTACACCAATCCGGTCGGCACGAATCGAAAGAAGAGTCACCCGCTACGCCCTGATAGCATAAGCAGGCACGATGAGATGGTTATATAGAAGAGTAAAACGAACCCTCCTCTGGTTTAGAAGGCTGAACTGGAAATGGTGGGTATTGATAGCCATTCTGCTGGCCCTGTTCATCGTATTTGTGGCTGCCCCTGCATACGTTTATTACTCAAGAGATCGCAACCCGCAGAATTATGAAGGCACACCTGCCGAGGCAGAGATGGTATATCAGGTCAACTATGACAGCGGAGAAGGCAATATCGATCAAAGCCAGCGAACCCTTAGAATGGTCGATACAGGAGTAGTGAAAAACGGAATAACCTGCTTCCATGTCGTAACCCTTTATGATGATTACCCCAAGCGCAAGGTCAATGCCCCCATCGTCCAGTCGACGACCATTGAATCCGGGGAAAACGAAATGTGGCGGAGCCAGAGCGATCTGCGAATGGTCTCTAAGAAACTTCTTGAGATGGGCCTGCCACTCGTAAATACTGTCGTCAGCGAGGTCACTTACTCTAACTACGAAAATTATCCGGGATGGCCGTACCATTTGAACGATAGTTGGACGTATGAGGTGCTTTTCAGTGTGGATGTTTCATTCATTTCAGATTGGACGGATTTCTACGAGGCCGAAGTGGTTGATGATTCCGTCACAATAGAAATCGGTGGCAAAGCGTATTCTTGTTTCAAAGTTGCGCATACCCTGGTCGATACCACCAACAGCAGACCTTCGGGCGGGGGTGTTGGTGCAGAAATGATCGAATACTGGTACAAGGATGGCAAATGGATCGCCCCGATAAAGATTGAGGATTCGATCAGCTACAAAGGAATCGAGACATCCATCATGACAGGGAGAATGCCGCAATAAAAAATTCGCACTGGGTCCGACTTTTGATTCGTTGATAAAAAGCCGTTTTCGATAATACCTCTAAAAGCTGAGGCTGCCCTTGCCATCCAGATGGCCTCTGCGTCCGCAGAACTCCTCGGAAACCATCGCCTGCAGTACAGGCTGATTCTCAACAATTCCCCAGGTGCGAGTACCGTTATCAAGCAGACAGGCAGCATAGCCGGTTTTTGCCTCCCCGGCTTCATACACCACCGTATACCCTTCAACAGTCACCGCTCCTTCCCAGTCGATCACCGCTTCACGCAACGGGAACGCATCAACCTGCTCCTGAGGATTTTCATAGTGAAAACCGTTGCGCGGGATTTCAGTGGAATAAATGCCGAACGCGTGTTTGGCCAGCCAGGCACCGTTGCCACTCACCAGGCCAGTCGATCCGCGATCGGCGCGGAGAACTTCAGCCATCCGAGCAATGGCATGAAGCACATAGGAATTGAAGGGCCCGCCCCCGAAGGTGAGCCC
>CAZDMY010000041.1:6512-12113 GCA_964506405.1 uncultured Dehalococcoidia bacterium
GACAGTGAGTTCCCGATCGTCCGGGATACCCAGCTCTGTTGCTGCGACCTGCACCGCAGAAGGGAAACAACTGTATAAATCGATGTATTCGATTTCCTCAATCGTTTTCCCCGCCAGTTCCAGAACTCGTTTTCCGCAAAGGCGCATAGCAGGAGAACTGTGAAAATCACCCCGCGTGGAGGCAAACTGGCTGTCGTTGGCTTCAGCGGCGGCATGCAGGAAAACCATTCTATCCTCTGGAACACCTGCCTCCCGCGCAGCCTTCAGAGAGCAGAGAACAAGCCCGGCTGCCATGTCCACTCGCGGGTTAGCGTTCATCAGCCGCGTGTATGGGAAAGAGACCATCGGATTGTCGGGTGAAGCCTGCCCAATCTGTTGCGCCGAGAAGGGCTTACGAATCCATGCATGCGGATTTCTACGAGCCACCGCATTAAAGCCTGCCCAGAGCCTGGATATGCGTTCTATATGGGCCTGCACGGTTTCCCGCCGGGCAAAGCGTATGGCACTTTCAAAAATGGCATACATGACGCTTGCAGTGACGACACCCCGCGCACGCTCGGCTTCATGCACCATCGGTCTATCATCCCCAAGCTTTCGGCTGGGCTCACCGGGGACTTCCGTTAATGCGAGATCAAACCCCCGGCGCTCAGCCTGCATTCGGCTTCGGCCATTCTCCGCTCCGGCGATCAGGACGACTTTACATTGTGATGATCGTATCCGGCGTGCGGCATCAATGACACAGCTTTGGGCATAGTTGCCGCCTATAGGCGTACCCACTGTTTCGGCGGGCGACGCCCCAAGCCTTCGGGCAATTTCCCTTCCGGGGTCGCCGTAATTCGAAAGCCCGCGAAGTACATAGATCGAATCTGCACGCTGAAGTAATCGGGGAGCACCGGAATCTTCACCTGCCTGCGCCAGCGCAGCAATCATCATTTCCAGGGGCTCGTCTGCTTGAAGCGGATCGTCCAGGCGTTGCACTATCTGCCCAACACCTGTAAGTACGGGAATCAGTTCTTCCGATATCATGGGCCTGCCAATTGTCTATTGTACCATCTTCTTAACGAGCGGATATAACCAACTGACTGTGAACATAACGCTCTACCGGAAGGAACCCTTATCCGGTTTCTAAGTCTCAACAACCAAAGAGATAAATGTTAAAATTGTTACAAGAGTGTAAGTTCATGGCACAGAGAAAGAAAAAACCGGGTCCAACCAACCTGGAACGGGCTATGGCCGAGGCCAAAGCCAGGGAGAAGGAATACCGGGCACGAGCACTCAAAATATACCCTCACATCTGCGGCAGGTGCGGACGTGAATTCAAGGGCGAGAGGCTTCGCGAACTGACAGTTCATCACAAGGATCATGACCATGAAAACAATCCCCCCGACGGCAGCAACTGGGAACTGTTGTGTCTTTTCTGCCACGAGAATGAACACTCCCCGTATCTAACCAAAGAATGGTACAACGAATCACCTCCAGTTCGGGATAATAAGCCGGGCGCAACCTTCCGCCCCCTTGCCGATCTGGGCAAACTACTCAGTGAAAAGGACACGGAATAACACCTCGGCTCCCGGCTCTTGACAATCAACCGGTTGCGGCCTTAAACCGCAAGGGTTTATAATTCTCATCAAAGCGGTCTCGTTAAGCTGAACCAAGTAACAAGCAAATCGGTGGAGAGCCGGTATTGTAAGGCTTAACGATCGGTGTAGAAGTATCCTCGAATGAAATTCCTCCATACCGCGGATTGGCAGATAGGCATGAAAGCTTCCCACGTTGGGGAAGCCGGTAAGCGCGTGCGCGAGCAGCGGATCGAGACAATCGGCAGTGTCATCGAGGTTGCCCGCGAAAACCAGGTTGAGTTTATTTTGATTGCCGGTGATACTTTTCAGGATAACGGCGTTGACCGAATCCTGGTACAGAAAGCCGCCGATATCCTGGTAAAAGCCGGGATTCCCGTATACATCATCCCGGGCAACCACGACCCTCTTGCGCCCGGTTCCGTGTGGGACCACCCGGTCTGGAAATCAACAGAAAACGTCTTTGTACTGCGTGAGGAATCCCCCATAAATATTCCGGGCGGAATACTCTTTCCGTGTCCGATTCTCGAAAAGCATTCCGGTAAGGATCCAACTTTGTGGATACCGGATACCGGAGAAGGCATCCGAATCGGACTTGCACACGGCACGGTTGAAGGCATACCGGCTGAAGAACTGGAATACCCCATACCCCGCAACGCAGCGGATCGGAAATCCCTCGATTACCTGGCTTTGGGGCACTGGCACTCCTATGCCGCATATACTTCGCCTGACGGGGCTGTCCGTATGGCCTATTCAGGAACCCACGAGCCGACTAAATTCGGGGAACGAGATAGCGGCAACGTTCTGATTGTCGAGATCCCCGAGGCCAAAGCAACTCCCGGAATAACGTCCCTCCAGACAGGAAAGCTCAGATGGGATACACGAATCGATGAACTCAGAGAGGCCGGCGATCTATCAAGATTGCGTAAAGAAATGGAATCAGCAGAAAACCCCGAACATACGCTCCTTAATTTGAGGGCGAGCGGCGTCATACCAGCCGAAGAATATGCCCAGATCGAGCGAATGCTCCAGATAACCTCCTCTCGTTTCCTTCACGCTCATGTCGACCTGGCCGGTATAAGACCTTCACCGGAAGATGAAAGCTGGATCGCCAGTCTGCCCGCCGGCATCATCCGCCAGACCGGGAGCAAATTGCAGGAACTGGCAAATCCTGAATATGCAGGCGTCCGGCCCGAAGGGGCATCACCCGAAGTGGCCTCCAGAGCATTGATAGAGTTATATGCCCTGGTATCGGAGGTTAAGGCATGATTCTGGAATCGATCTCCCTGTCGGGCTGGAGGTGCTACATCGATCCCGTAAATATCGGCCCTTTTGAGAAGGGACTGAACGTCCTGCACGGCCCGAATGCCACCGGAAAATCAACTCTATTTGAAGCCCTGCTCCGCGGACTGCTCGATGGCCACCGCGTTTCCGGAAAGGATATCGAGGAAATCCGCCCCTGGGGACGATCCCTGGCACCAACCGTTACCGTGGAATTCAGCCATGAGGAAACTGAATACCGCATAACCAAGCGATTCCTCGATAGACCTTCCGCCACGCTCGAACGCAAAGAAAACGGCCGCTGGGTTGCCTTAGCCGAAGGGAGCGATGCTGACGAACGAACCAGGAAGATACTATCACGGAATGCTCCAGGCCGGGGCCTGGCCAGGGAGGAACACTGGGGCATCGCCCAGGTTCTCTGGGCACCCCAGGGGAAACTCGATCTCGGTGCGCTCTCCGGGGACCTTATCACCGATATCAAGACATCTCTCGGAACACAGGTAACCGGATCGGAAGGCGGGCCGGTAGAGAAAAGGGTCGAGGTTGTCTATTCCCGGATCTTTACCTCCGGCGGCAAACTCAAAACCGGCAAGGACGCCCCCGGCATTGTCAGATTGGAAGAGGCCCTTAAGAAGGCCAGGGAAAAACGTGCCGAGGCGCAAGCGGCACAGCAGCAGTTTGAAGAGGCTTCCCGGAGGGTTGAGGAGTTGCGCGCTCGAAGGCAGCAGGCTAAATACGATGCAGCCGAATTGAGTAAACGAATAAACGAGAATCGAACGCAGGCCGAAGCTTATAGAAACCTTCTTCTGGAAAAAGAAAAACTCGAGGCAAGATACCAGTCCGCCGAGGTTCAATACAAAGGATTGAAAGATCGCATTGCCCAGATTCAATCGGCCAGGGAAGCCATCAATGAAGGCCGCAGGCTGTTACAGCAGATGTCGGATGACACACCTTTATACGAACAGGAAAAAGAGGGACGAGAGAAGGAAGTAACGGATTCCAAGTCTGAACTGGAAAACGCTCGTAAAGACCGCCGGAAAGTCGATGAAGCCCGAAATACGGCTGATGAAGCCCGCGATTTCAACGAGAATCGCAGGGCTTTGGAGAGACTCGCCGGCCAGATTGGGAAAATTACGGATTTACTCCAACAGCTTACCGCCCTGAAAAGATTACGCTCGGAACTGGTGGCTCCTGCGACTAAAGACATTAGAGCTATTCAGAAAGCGGCCAGGGAGCGGGATGAAGCACAAATTCGCATCGATGCAGCCCTCATTACGCTTGAAATCGTCCCTCACCAGGAAGGATCGCTGGAGGTTATCTCCGGTGAAGAGGCGGGGTCCAAACCTCTCCAACCGGGGAAACCCACCCGGATAAAAGGCTCGCCGGAGGTGGTGGCCGAACTGCCCGGTATCGCCCGCCTCAGGGCATCAGGCCCGGCGGGATCGGTTGAGGAATACCGGAAGGAATATGCCGCAGCAGCAAAGAAACTCCGCAACCTTACCCAGCCCTTTGGCACCGACGATCCGGTTGAACTGGAAGCCGCGGCAGATAAAGCGAATCGTTTAGATAATCAAATAAACGGAATCGAACAACAGCTTTCAGTTTTGCTATCGGGACAAACTCTGGATGATATGGAACGGGAGAAAACAGGAATCGAAAACCTGCAGGCAAAGCTGCTGGCAAAGCATGGCGAGTGGGAGAAAGACCCTCCCGATAGTACCAGCCTGAAAGCTGCGGCAGAGGAGACGGAGCGCTCATTCGTGGGGAAAGTAGAAGAGGCCGAGACCGGATATCATAACGCCCTGGCGGCATTAAATGCGCTCGATATTAAAGGGGCAGCCATTCAGGCCCAACTCGAAGCTGCTGAGAAGCAGGTGAAGACTGCCCAAACGAGGCTGACGGAACTTGAAAGCGATGGAAAAACAGATGAGGCGAGGGATACCGAACTTGGCGAACTCGCCATCGGCTGGGATGCCACCAAAGGCAAGCTGAAGGAAATTGAGAGGAAACTGGCAGGTTTCGGCGACGATCCTGTTTTATTCCTGGAAAAATTGGAAAGGCAACTTCAAGCTGCCGATGAAATATCAAATAAAGCCCTTGAGGAAGAAAAGACTGAAGAAGGAAGGCTCCAAAATCTCTCGTCTCAAGGGACTTTCACAAATCTGGCCGCTACCGAGGAAGAGATCGCTGCACTTGAAGAAGATTTCGAATCTGAAAAGCTTAGAGTGGAGGCCATCCGGTTGCTGCACGATACCTTAACTCTATGTCAGGCTGAAACACTTTCCGCGGTGATCGGCCCCGTTGAAGCATCGGCCACCCGGACGATGCAGCGGATAACGGGGGAGCGCTTGGGCCGGTTGAAACTGGGCGAATCCCTGGAGCCGGAGGTGGTGATTCCCGGAATCTCCGGTGAGCCTGTGGCACTGACCGGCGGCCTTTCCGGCGGGGAGAGAGAGCAGATCCACCTGGCCACCCGCCTGGCACTGGCGGATTTACTGGCCAAAGAGGAACGCCAGCTTGTGGTGCTTGATGATGTGCTGGCCGCCACGGATACCGGCAGGCTTGCCCGGGTGTTGACCATCCTGGAGGAAGCCGCACAACGGCTGCAAATATTGATCCTCACCTGTCACCCGGAAAGGTATCGGGGATTGAAGGGAGCCGGTTTCATCGATCTTGAAGCGGTTTTGCGAGCAAGCTGAGCATAGAGAGAAAGTCGTCAGTCGTCAGTCTTTAGTCGTCAGTC
>CAZDMY010000042.1:0-11919 GCA_964506405.1 uncultured Dehalococcoidia bacterium
TAAAGTGGTTTTAAACCAACAGATTCTATCTGCGAGAGAATCTCATCCGCATCCTGCCTGGAAGCATCCGGTTTCAAAATAATGATCATTTACAAAGGATCCCTTGAGATTAGAATACGTAGCTCAGTTCGACTTCGAAAATCAGTGTCGAATTGGCGGGTATTTTTCCGCTTCCCTGTTCCCCGTATCCTAATTCAGGCGGGATAACAATCTGGCGCTTTCCCCCGACCTTCATGGTTGAAACGCCTTCTTCAAAGCCTGGAACGGTTTGTCTCTGGCCAAGTGTAAACAAATACGGTGTACCCCGGTTTATTGAACTATCGAATAAAGTGCCGTCCGTTAGCCACCCGGAGTAGTGAACAACTACCGTCTGCCCGGCTTCGGGTGCAGGTCCCTCACCTTCCTCGAGATCGTAATACTTTAATCCGCTACCAGTCGTCTCATAATCCGTATCGTCTATTTCTGTAAGAGAACTGAACTCGGGTAGAGGAACAACTGCCAATAGATCGATTTCCATAATCATTCCCATACCCGGGGGAATGATGTCCCGGTAGCCCTCATCGCCGTAAGCCAATTCAGGAGGAATCACCAGTTGACGCTTGCCGCCGGCCTGCATGGTAGACAGGCCTTCTTCCCACCCGGGAAGAAGCCTTCCCGGATAATATTGAACGATCTGCGGCATTCCCTGGTCCTGCGTGCTCCCAAGCGGAGTCCCATCGGCTCGCCAAACCGAGTTGTGCATAACAAGCGTATCATTAGTTTGTGGCACGGCGCCGTTGCCCACAACAAAATCATAATACTTCAAGCCGCTCTCGGTAGTAACATAGTCTTCCTCGGCTATCTGCCGGGGCGGATCCGGCCGGTCAACATCCAACAGATCGAGCTCGATTGAGATGGTGGAGTTGGCCGGCACCTCACCCACCTTAGTCCCTCCGTATCCCAGTTCGGGAGGTATGATCAGTTCGGCTTTGCCCCCCGCTTTCATCATGCCTATTCCTTCTTCCACGCCAGGCATCAATCCTTCCAGGCCAAACAGCAAACTAAAGGGGTCTCCCTCAGTAACCTGATCAAACACGGTACCATCTTCCAGCGTGCCGACGTAGTAGAATGATATCCGATCACCGAACTGCGGCTGGAGACCTGTTCCCTCCCTGAGTTCAATAAACTTTAAACCGCTGTCCGTAGTGATCGGTTCGGCAGTTGGTGTTTCCGTGCCCGCAGGCGGCGGTTCGGTTGCCCCGGGAGAAGGCGTTTCGTCCGAATCTCCAGAACAGGCCGGTAGTACCGATATGATGAGTACTATTGCCAGAATTACTGTCCATAACACATTACCTGATTTCATGCTACACTCCTACTATACAGTCATCTATTATTTTTCCACTTGTTCGACTATACTAGAAAATCCACGGACATTCAAATGAATTCGGTCTATAGAAACCCGAAAAAAACGATGGCAAAGCCGGCAGCTTGAATCAAAACAATCACCCAGAATGCGCGCTGGAAATTCATTTGCCTGATCTTGTGCTGGAACAATACCATACCGGCCAGCCCGCCGTGACTGCCGCCAACCAGAGCCAAAGCCAGCAGGGTTCTTTCCGGGATACGCTGCCGGTGGCCCCATGCCAGGACCTTATCAAGGGTATAGTACACCAGAGCGAGAATATTGACCACAATCAAATACGCTTCCCATACATCCCACGAATAACGCGTATTCATTAAAAACGTGCCGGCCGCGATAATAGCTGCCCCAACTACAGTATAATATTCGAACGGGGAAACCGGCTGCCTTCTGCGGCGCGGTGATCTTGCCTTCCTCATTTTGTACCGACTCCCTTAAACCAGGTATAGAAAAAGGTGCCGGCCGGATCGACGGCCACCTTCTCCAAATCGCTTATTCCCTGTTCCCATGTAGCGGCATTGACCAGATTCATCGCCAGGGATTGCTCTCTGGCCGTCTGGGTCATCGGTACAATGATTTTGTTAATTGCCCCGTCGGTCAATTCCGGGTTACCGGAATCGGTATAAACCCATCTGGGGATAACATACTGAATATCCAGATTCGCTTCTTTAAGTATCGGATACAACCTTCTCCCGATGAGCGGATCGTGTCCCAGGCTCTGCTGTGTTTTGATCATACATTCCCACACTTTTAGAGAATCGGGCGTTTGAGGATGCCAGAAGCATGAGCCATGATCGCCTTCGATAACGGTGATGGACCCGCCTGGGACAAGCACCCGCTTCAACTCAGCGAGCGCTCCGGGAGGATCATCCAGATGCTCGAGGACGAAACAAACAAAAACGTGGTCGAAGCTTTGATCTGCAAAGGGTAACCGCATAATGTCGGCTTGCCGGAAATGTGTGTTCAAGATTCCGGCTGCCGTTGCATGTGCCCTCGCTCTCTGTAGCGAATCAGCACAGATATCGACACAGGTGAATTTCGCCTCCGGGTTTCTCCGGGCCAGGATTACCGTCTGCCCACCCACACCACAACCGGCCTCCAACACTTTTTCACCGCTGTGATAGTAAGTATCCGCATGAAGCAAATCTTCGAGTATGGCCGATTGTTCCTGCAATCGCTGAGTTTCCCGGGAAGAATAACCGTGTACGTACTTGTTCATATAAGCGCAGGTCCGTACTCCTTCAGTTTAGAGGCTTTGTGCCTGGGTTGGTCAACGTACTTGCCCAGTTCATCCCAGAATGCCGGACTGTGATTTTTTATCCGGGTATGAACCAGTTCGTGGAGAATAACGTAGTCAGCCAATTCGTCCGGCAGCAGAGCGAGTTTCATATTCAAGCTGATATTGTTCTTAACCGAGCAACTGCCCCACCGGGTTTTCTGATAGCGAAATGACACGCGGTTACAGGTGAAACCATGCTGAAGGGCAAGCTGGCGCAGCCTTTCGTACAACTTACGAGCTACAGCCGGATCATCGAGATCTACCCCCTGGTGCCGAATATTTTTCGCATTCTGTTCCTTGCGATCCAGCGCTTCAAGTTGCCTGCGAATCCATTTAATTCGTGAGTGGGCAAACTGTTCGGCCTGCTTGAAAGCGACGCCACGAGGAACCGCAACACGAATTCTTCTATCCTCGATGCGGATGGAAATCACCATTCGCCGGGCTTTCCGGCTGCGTTCAATCAGTATTGGCCCGACGCCATCCAGTTCGATATATTTTCTCGTTTCGTTTCCCGGGAATATGGATGGGCATGCCAGTGTTCTGATCCGTGGTAAGTTTTGCTGAGACTGTAAGAGTGGCACCATCATCTTCTTACCGAGATATCGATTCGCTTCACTTTACCAAGGCCTTTCAAGCTTAAGGTCATATCCAGAATCAATTTGTGATACAGGGAATAAACGAAAGGTTTCAGTGAAACCGGCTGACCGTCGGCGAAAATGACTATTTTTTGCCGAGGTTTGAGAATCCGTTCCTCAATTAATGTCGCCAGACCTTCGATGTTATCCGGAAGGTACCTGGGAAGATTCAGGTCCATTAACTCGTCGGCTACAATCGCTATGAGTTCATTCGGGGGGCATACCGGCTGTCCGCCCTTCTGGACTACCTCGACCTTGGGTGCATCGAACCTTTTGAAACCCTCAGCCAGAACGATGTCAAAATCGGCCGAGATGATCCGCGACAATTCTGCCGGGCTGAGGTCATGATCCACCTCCCGAACCAGCGCCACTTTGTTTGCGGAACTGATAACAGTACACTCGCTGCCGGCCCTGGCGTGTTTATAAGAATCTTTTCCTTCGACATCAGTCTTGAAATCATGAGTCGTATGCTTAATCGTTGCCACCCGGTATCCGCGGCTCTTAAGAACGGGGATTAGCTTTTCAATCAGGGTGGTCTTACCGGCCTTTGGTTTTCCCACGATACATAAAATGGCAGGCATGTTACGCTTCCTCCTGCCAATCCAGCATTTGCACCACTACTTCATCACCTTCAAAAATACCGTCAGTATCTTCAGGGACGATAACCAGGCCATTGGCTTTCGCCATGGAGGTTAGCACACCCGAGCCCTGGGGCCCGGTTGACCGCACGTAGTAACGGTCCGGGCGTTTTTCCACGATGCCCCGGCTATAGACCCTGCGACCGTCAGTGTTTTTAAAACGGCTTTCGCTGATAGCCCTGATGGTTGGCTTGGTAAAATTTGTCTTTCCCAGCATCTTCAGGATCGCCGGACGGGCAAATTGTTCAAATGTGATCATGGAACTGACTGGATTCCCCGGGAACCCGATATGTGGTACCCGTTTGCCCCCCTGTTCCATGATCCCGAATGCGAGCGGCTTTCCCGGCTTCATGTACACTGTCCAGAAACCGATGGAACCATGTTCGGCCAGAACATCTTTGACGATATCATAGTCTCCCATCGAAACCCCACCTGAAGTCAGAAGCATATCGGAATCCATGGCCTGGGCAATTTTCTCCGAAAGTGCTTCGCGATTGTCTTCGCCAATCCCCAGTACAACCGGGATTCCTCCGTATTTAAGCACCTGTGCTGCGATACTATAAGTGTTGCTATTGTAGATTTTGCCGGGTGTCAGGGGATTGCCGAGTTCCACCAGTTCATCTCCGGTTGCCAGTATGGCAATCTGCGGACGACGAATGACGGATATCTCTGTACAGCCCAGTGAAGCGAGGACACCAATCTCCTGAGGGCGTAGCACCGTTCCTTTGGGCAGAACAACCTGCCCGGCCTGGACATCCTCCCCGGCCCTGCGTACATTCTTTCCTTGTACAGTTTCTCGAAGAATACCGATATGATCCGATTTTCCACCAGCGCCCTTACGCTGCTCCTCATCCGTATGTTCAAACTGAACCACGGTATCGGCACCAACGGGAATGGGAGCGCCGGTCATGATCCGTACCGCCGTACCCGGCACCACCTGCCTATCGTAAACATAACCGGCAGCCACCTCACCGATAACTTTCAAGATAACAGGCTCGGATTCGCCAGCACCACGGATGCTATCGCACTGGACAGCATAGCCATCCATCGCCGAATTGTCCAGCGGCGGAATACTGACCGATGAAGAAACATCGTCCGCCAGCACCTGCCCGAGACATTCGAGAAGCGGCTTGTTTTCATCGTTCAGAACACTGACATTTTCCAGGATTCGCTCCAGGGCCTCTTCAACTGGCATCATTATACCCCTCCTTAATATGGGGAAGCTCTAAATACCAAATTTCAATTTACAAATACGTATTAAGCTGACATTCCTATCTATCGAGCAGCCTTCTCAATGATTGAAGATAGTATTTTCTTCAATTCGTTGACACTAACTCTTGGTTAATTGTATCTTTTGGGAGTGATTTGCATAGACCAATGATTTGTTTCGCGAACTTAAGGGTCCTTTCCTCCAAATCGTAGGTTTTTGGTTCGTTGTTTCGGATATTGGTCATTGTATTCTATTTGGAAATTGTGTTTTGTCATTTGGGATTTCCCGGCGAAGTAGTTTTTGAGGTAATCTTTGCTATGAATATCATTTCCGCTTGTTCTAAATCGCCCGGCGTATTAATATTGAACCAGCTCAAATGTTCCGGGTCGTAAGCATCGATTTCACTTTCCTCCACATACCGCACCTTTGTACGTCCCAGAAGATTAACTACTTTCAAATCGCCCTGCTCTATCATTTCCTTCAGAATATTAAGACATCTTCTTGAGTAGATCGCATGGAGCGGCTCCGGCAGGCTGTTTACGCGTGGAACGACCACATCGAACTCCGGTGACAATCCCATCATATAGCGCAGTAGATCAACATTCAAGAATGGCATATCGCAGGCAACTGCCAGACATCGATCATCCCTGGAGGCCTGAAGTGCCGAATATATTCCTATCAATGGCCCTTTTCCGGAAAGGGTGTCCGTAACGATTCTTATCCTTGGTGAATCCGGTAAAACCGGGACCTGCTGGCCGGGCGCTAGAACAATGATAATCTCATTCGAAAGTTGTTCGAGTCTGAAAATAGTCCGATGTAATAAAGGTTCACCATTAAGGTAGAGGGAAGCTTTATCCCGGCCGAGCCGGGTACTGTGTCCTCCGGCGAGGATGATTGAGTCCATACAGCGTTATTCTAACATACCGGCAGAAACAGTTGCTTCAGGGGTATATTTCACTCTGTCCTCTCGAGCCCAGAATATGAACGTCGCACTCACATAAAAAATACAGATTATCGTAAGCGAAACGGCGAAAACCACATATGGCCAATCGGATGAAAGGTAATTGACCCAGCCGATCTTGTCGAAGTAAGAGATAACGCCCGGATGTTGAGGCTGATAGCTCCAGAACCAGAAAGAAACATCATAAAGCCAGAGCCAGACAGCGGGCAGTAGCGCCAGAACCAGAGTTGCCACTCGTTGCCAGCGGCTGGTTGCCTGTGCCGCCACCAGGATCGCCAGCGGGATATAAATAACCAGGTACTGGTAATTGATTTGATAATTAATCGCAATAAACAGCAACATACCGACGAGCGCAGCCTGTGCAACGGTGATTTTTCTCCGCAGAGTAATCGCCAGCGCCACCAGCATGGCGAACGCCAGAACGTAAGTGTTGTAATGCAGCCAGCCGCAAGTGTCCCATCCGCGGTTATCGTGCAAATAAGTAAAAAGCGATGCACTGCCGCTGAAGGCATAACAGAGGGGACGCTGGCAATCCGGATCCCAGCCGGGCGTAACTACAGAATCAATATAATTGCCAAAATTACCGGTAGCGACGAAAGGGAGGGAGAACAGGATTACTACTCCCGCGGTGATCATGCCATAACCGGTGAATTTACGCACGCCAAGCTGCCGCAGAACAACAATCATCATCAGAACGATGGGCAGTAGCGTATGCTGTTTGGTAACCAGGGCCAGGCCGGCAAAGAGGAAACCCAGCTTAAAATTACTTCGGCTGAACAAGATCACCGATGCCAGCAGAAATGCAGCAGCGATGGCATCGAATTGGCCGAACACGGCTGATTCATACCATCCAGTGGGATGAAGCAGCCAAATCCCGGCAAACAGGAGTTTCTTCCATTTCGAACCGGGTACCGCCCAGAAGATGAGCGCACCAATTGCCAGGTCAGCCAGGATAATCGGTGTTTTCACCACCAGCCTCCAGCTTTCACTGACAAACTCAGTGGAGGCGAAGGCTTCCGGTGTTGCAAGTGAACCCAGCCAGAGTATCAATATCCATAGAGGCGGATAGACATAAGCCCAACCCCAATAGGGAAAACTGCCGTCAGTTGCCTCTGCGTACTGGTAAAAATCCAGTCCGTGCGAATCGAATGTTTGAGCAAAGGCCCAGAACTGGACTACATCAGGTCCGGAGGAAAAGGGGGCAGCCCAGAAACGGGCGAGCGCAGCCAGGATGAAAACAAAAGCAACACTAAGCAAATACCAGGGAACCCGGTGTGGAATCCGATACCACAACCCGGCGTCATCTTGAGGAATTCCGCTATTGCCGGAGGGTTGCGCCAACTTCCTTTTCCAGCTTTGAGAGGATCTTCTGCTGAATCTTATCCACTTCCTGGTCCGTCAGGGTACGTTCCGGGGACTGATACTTCAACGCAAAAGCAAGCGATTTCTTACCCTGAGGAACCTGTTTCCCCTGATACACATCGAACAGGATCATATCCGACACCTGAGGGAACCTCGTGATAATATCCACAATCTGTTTGACCGGCAGGTGGGCATCCACCACCAGGGCCAGGTCGCGGTCGGTACTGGGAAAGCGCGGGATGGGGCTGAAGGCACCAGTCGCCTGGGTGAGCAGTGCCAGCGTTTCGATTTCGATCTCGAAGAGGAGGACGGATTCACACCCGATATCGAAACGTGAAGCTACTTTGGGGTGAAGCTCACCGATCAACCCTGCCGGCTTCCCTTCAATACTGATTTCGGCGGTTTTTCCCGGAATCATCAGATCATCTATTACCGTATCGTAGCCAGCTTCCAGACGCAAATGAGTAAACAGCGCATCCAGGATACCCTTAGCATCGAAGAAATCCATCTGGCCCTGATCGCTCAACCAGGATGGCTCAAACCGAGGTCCGCCGCAAATCCCGCACAGCATGGTGGGCTCATTCGGTAGGTCATTCTGCCAGGGAAGGTATACCTTTCCGATCTCGAACAGCATGAGTCCTTTTTCCTGCCGCCTTTCGTTCGCCGCAAACATGTTGAGCATGCCACCGCGAAGGCTCGTGCGCAGGAATTCCTGTTCCCGGCTCATGGGATTTGCCAGCCGAACCGGGACGCCAAATCTTTCGTGGCACTCGATCTTCTCCAGAGTTTCAAGGCTGACCAGCGAATAATTGATGACTTCCTGCATACCACAGCCCACCAGGATATCCCGAACCTGTTCCCGCAAATCCGTCAGTAGCGTAGGTTCATGATGCGGTATCTCAGTGCTAAGCAACGTGATGGGGATTTCATCATATCCAATAATACGTGCCACCTCTTCGACAAGGTCCTCGGCAATGGTTACATCCGTGCGCCAGTAGGGGACTGTGACCATCAGATCGGAAGGGCTTTTCTCTTCACACTCGAAGCCAAGCGATTGAAGTGTCTGGCGAATCCTTTCAATACCAAAATCTATTCCCAGAACCCGGCTGACCTTTTGTGCTTGCAGCGGTATGATTGTCACGGGTTTAGGGTCCGGATACGCATCGACAATCCCTTTTGCAGCTTTTCCGCCGGCCAGTTCTACCATCAACTGGACCGCCCGTTTGATACCGTGGATCGGTAATTCGCGGCTGAGCCCCTTGTCAAAACGAGAGGAAGCTTCGCTGATCAACCCCAGTTTACGGGAGGTGCGCCGGATGCTGACGTTGTTGAAATTGGCCGATTCCAGCAGGATCGTTTTCGTCTGCTCGGTAACCTCGCTTTCTTCGCCCCCCATCACCCCTGCAATAGCCACCGGATGGTCTGCATCGCAGATCAGCAGCATCTCAGAATTCAATTTGCGTTCCTCACCATCGAGGGTGGTCATCAGCTCACCCTCTTTAGCCCGCCGTACAATGATCTTGCGCCCGTTGATTCTCTCGTAATCGAAAGCATGGAGCGGTTGGCCGTATTCCAGCATGACGAAGTTGGTGATATCGACGATATTGTTGATCGGCCGCATGCCCGCCGCTGTGAGCTTCTCCTGCATCCATGCCGGGGAAGGGCCGATATGAACGTCGCTGATAACCGCACCGCAGTACCGGGGACAGAGATCCGGGTCTTCGATCTCGATTTCGACGAGTTCGCCAGCCGGGGGGCTGTTCTCTTCGTACCGAACTTCAGGCAACCGGATGCTGCCACCGTTCAAAGCTGCCGCCTCGCGCGCAATACCGATCATGTTCAGGCAATCCGGCCGGTTGGGCGTAACGGTGATATCAAAAACAACGTCACCCATATACTCAGCCAGGGGAACTCCCACAGGCGCATCTTCAGCCAGCAGCAGGATACCTTCGTGATTATCCGAAAGGCCCAGTTCCTTTTCCGAACAAACCATTCCTTCCGAGCGAACGCCGCGGATCTTGGCCGGTTTGAGTTCCTGCACCTTTCCTTCGTACGGATTAACCAGGCGAGCGCCCAGTTTAGCGAAAGCAATCTTTTGTCCGGCGGCAATGTTCGGAGCACCGCAGACAACCGTATGCTGCTCGGACTCGAGGCTCACCGTGGCCAGGCAAAGCCGATCGGCATTGGGATGCGGATCGATACTCACCACTTCGCCGGTAAAGCAATTCTCCCACTGAGCCCCGATAACCTGCACATCCGTTGCTTCCAAACCGATCATGGTCAGCTTTTCAGTCAGTTCCTGATACGGCAGATTGATGTCTACGTAATCTTTCAGCCAGTTGAATGAGACCTTCATTACTTTAATCCTGCGATTATTTATCCGAATAATTTTCTGAAACGGTGCCTGCCCGACTCTACCACAATGAAAGCTTTCATTAACTCATTTTCGGAATATGATTCCAGCACAATTTCCAGCTGTTTATGTACAGTTTCAAGCGTCGATGGTAGTACCCTGAGGTATATTACTCCTGAAGCAATTTCCTCTAGAAATACAAGCCTGCCGAAGTCCCTATCTCGAGTTACAAGTAACCTTTTTTCAGTACGTGCGGTTCTTAGTAATTCCAGGTCTGTTATCTGCGCACACCCAATTTCAGCAGCAGTCACAACTTCGTGCTCGAGTGCCCTGAGAAAACGGGCTGTGACAGCATAGACGTCATGATCCAGGAGAATACGCATTAACTAACCACTACATGGATATCTTCGATATTCAAAACATCGATTGCATACTGTATACAAGCACGAATATCTTCAGATCGAAGGTCCGGATAATAGTCTTTAGTAATCTCCTCGAATGAAACTCCTTCCCTAATGAGTTCCAATATGGCCTGGACTGTGATTCTAGTGCCCGCCACACACGGCTTCCCGAAATGGATATTTGGATTCACTTCGATCCTGCTCTTCATCTCTGCTCCTCCTCTAGGGCAGGTTCATTTGTCACAGTTCATTCCCAGTAATCGTAGCCGGTTTTCTGTTTCGCACCTACCGGAAGCCTGGAATTGAGATGCCTTGTGACAAACTGGCCGCAATTACTGCCGATGCGGTTCTCCTCCACTTCACCAATACTCAGGATCACATCATACCCCGCGCTTAGCAGTCCGCTCACAACCGGGTATTGCTGCTCCTGATCGTACGCATCGATATATGATTCAAGCTGATTCTCCATCGCCCGGTGGGTGGGGTTGATCGGCGTGATCTTAATGATAAATTTGTCGGGGTCAAAATAATTTAACAGCACATTCGATTCCACCGGCATACCTTCCGCCAGAGCAAAATTCAGAGTGACTTTTTTATCGCCATTTTCCATGAAATCATTCACATAACCGGCGATTTGCGAAAAACTCCATTTTCGTACCGGAACCATTTTATCCCGCATCGTTTCATCTGTAGTATGAATCGAGAACTGAAGCTGGAAGCGGCCCTGGGAATATTTCTCGTGCTTGAGTGCCATCAACCGCTCGAAAAACGCCTCGCTTCCCACCGGCGCTATAGTCGATACGGAAGGCAGGAATCCGGGAATATCGTAACGATTCTGGATTTCATCAAGCACTTCGATAACCGCGGGGTTCAGTGCCGGCTCACCCATCCGGGCAAATTGTATTTTGAATTTATCAACCGGGACGCGTCCATCCGGGTACTTCTGGCGGATGAGGTAATCGATCTGGTCAAACATCTGCTCGTTGGAAAGCTTACCGTTGTAACCACCGCCGGCATCACACATCAGGCAACCTACCGGACATCCGAAGAGAACGGAGATGATCAACACCCACTTCTGATCCCTGGTGAGGGGTGGCTGAGTGGATTCGACGAATTCTACCAGTCGACCCTGCCCCATGTCAGCAATGTGAACGGTGGCAATGTCTTCTTTTCCCGTAGAGTTTACGATCTCCATCATTCAGCTCCCTCGATAATTCGGCAGATCCGCATGGCAGCTTTTATCCCATCGCCCACCGCGATGGATGTCTGCCTGTAAATATCGTTCTTCACGTCACCAACGTAATACAGCAGTCCTTCACTTTCGAGCCGTGGCCCAATTGCTTTTAATCCATCCGATACGAACGTCAGTTCCGGTAGTCTGCCAATAGCAAATATAACATAATCGGCCTTAAGTTCCCAATCCCCCTGAGGGCTCTGCGCCCTGCAATTCACGCCATCATTCGCCTGAGAAATCCCCGTCAACACGGTATTGGCCCGGTAGCTGATGGAAGGTGATTGTTGCGTCCTCTCCCATAGAAGCGGCAGGCATTTGGGCATGTCCCCTCGATTCCATATACTCACCTCATTTTCAGGTGAAAGATGCAGCGCAAAGTCGATCGCAGCGTCTCCTGCACCAACTACGAGAATCCGTTTTCCGCGGATGTCCGTGATCGGGTGAACC
>CAZDMY010000043.1:0-11792 GCA_964506405.1 uncultured Dehalococcoidia bacterium
AATCAGGCATTCGTGCGGGTGCCTGGCTAGGATGAACGCCAGCACGTTTCGCCGCATCCTCTGGATTTCCGGCGTGTTGGTGTGAACAACCATGCCTTCTCTTACCGGTTCGGTACAGGCGGTAACCGGTTCCTTTTTGCCCTCAATCTCTACAAAGCACAGCCGACATGCACCGAATGGCAGATCAATATCTGCAATGGCGCAGAGATTGGGGATATATTTCCCGGCTTCCAAGGCTGCTTCAAGAACCCTCTTTCCCTCGGCTGCTTCCACCTTTTGATCGTCTATGGTTAACGTGATCATGTTCTCACCTCACGATTACAGCATCCAGTTTGCAGACATCATAACAGGTTCCGCATTTGATGCACTTTTCCTGATCCAGGATAACCGGTTTCTTCTTTTCCACAAATGTTATTGCCTCTACCGGACAGTTCTTTACGCACACGCTGCAGCCTTTACACTTTTCTTCATCAATGAAGTATGTAACCAGTGCTGTGCAGACACCCGCCGGGCACCGTTTTTCGTTAATGTGGGCTTCGTATTCATCGCGGAAATACCGGAGTGTAGAAAGAACCGGATTCGGCGCGGATTTGCCCAGTCCGCATAACGAGCATTTCCTGATGGTTTCGCAGTACTCTTCCAGGGTTTGAATGTCGCTTGGCTTGCCTTCACCGGCGCAGATTCTTTCCAGTATCTCCAGCACGAGCTTAGTGCCGATGCGGCATGGATTGCATTTTCCGCAGGATTC
The DNA here is from genome assembly GCA_964506405.1 of uncultured Dehalococcoidia bacterium. Classification (GTDB taxonomy): domain Bacteria; phylum Chloroflexota; class Dehalococcoidia; order SZUA-161; family SpSt-899; genus JBGLNL01. Next base: position 749 of record CAZDMY010000043.1, read on the forward strand.
CTCTTTGGTGAAAGCCAGGAAGAACCGGGCGACGTCCACCATACAGGTTCGTTCATCCATTACCACCATGCCACCGGATCCCATGATTGATCCGGCTTCGTTCAAAGAATCGAAGTCAACAGGCAAATCCAGCTGACTTTCAGGCAAACAGCCGCCGGAAGGTCCTCCGGTTTGAACTGCTTTAAACGGTTTTCCTCCCAGAAGACCGCCACCGATATCGAATATTATCTCCCTTAGTGTCATCCCCATGGGAACTTCCACTAGTCCGCTATTATTAATCTTACCGGTCAGAGCAAAAACGGCCGTACCGGGGCTATTCGGTGACCCGATCCCGGCAAACCATTGCCCTCCGTTTGTGATGACCAGGGGGATGGTGGCGAATGTTTTGACATTGTTCAGTACTGTCGGCAGCCCCCACAATCCGGATTCGACCGATCGTGGTGGTTTCACCCGTGGCATGCCCCTTTTGCCCTCGATAGAATACATCAGGGCGCTGGCTTCACCACAGACAAATGCACCGGCTCCCTGGGCGATACCTAGTTCGAAGCTGAAACCGCTTCCCAGGATGTTTTCCCCTAAGAAGCCGCGTTCTTTGGCTTGCTGAATAGCGATCTGAAGCCGCCTGATTGCCAACGGGTACTCCGCACGAACATAGATATATCCCTGGTGGCTGCCGATAGCGTACCCGGCGATGATCATTCCCTCCATTATGCTGTGTGGATCGGCTTCCAATGTGCTGCGGTCCATAAACGCGCCGGGGTCACCCTCATCTGCATTGCAGACGACGTATTTAGGTTCACGTTTGGATCTAAGGGCACCAGCCCATTTCTTCCCCGTCGGGAAACCGGCCCCACCCCGTCCGCGTAGTCCGGAGGTGGTAACCTCTTCGATCACCTGCTCGGGGCTCATTCCTGAAAGGACCTTTTTGAGCGCCTCATATCCTCCGGTTGCGATGTAGTCGTCGATTACCTCAGGATTGATATGTCCGCAGTTGCGAAGTACCAGCCGTTGTTGCTTGGAATAGAAAGGAATCTCGGGATAGGTTCGGATTCGCTGCTTATCCGCTCCCCGATAGAGTAACCGTTCAACTATTTCTCCATCCGGCTTTAAGGATTCGACGATCTCCGGTACATCGCTTTCTTTCACGTTGCAATAGAAGGTACTCTCGGGTTCAATAATTACGATGGGGCCGCGCTCACAGAATCCATGACAACCGGTAATCTTCACTCCAATTCCGTCGGATATTCCGTTTGCTGTGAGCCCCTGACTGATTTCATCAGTAATATGCTGGGATCGAGAAGAAACACAGCCGGTTCCCTGGCAAATGAGAACAGAGCGTTCTGGCATCTAGTTCGCCTCCGGTCTGGCGGCCAGGAGGTCAGATACCTTGGCCGGGGTCATCTGCCCGAATGTGTCTTCATCGATTACCATTGCTGGGGCCAGCGCACAGGCACCGATACAGGCCACGGTTTCCAGTGTATATTCCATATCTTCGGTTGTCTCATTATCATCGACGCCAAGCTCTCGTTTGACTGCATCGAGAACGCTGGAGCCTCCTCGGACGTGGCATGCTGTCCCTCGGCAAACCCGTACGATATGTCTGCCTCTGGGAGTGGTCCGGAATTGAGCGTAGAAGGTTATCACCCCATACACTACTGAAGGCGATATCCGCAACGCTCGGGCTATCTCTTCAATTGCTTCCCTGGGAAGAAAGCCCAGTTCCTCCTGCACTTTTTGCAGCACCTGAATGGTAACGCCTTTTTTACCCTGGTAGGGTGTCAGTATTTCAGCTAGTGATGTGCTCATATTTCATCGAGTATCCTTTCTGGAATAACGCAGCAAAAAGGGAGCCAGGTGAATACTGACTCCCTGCTCAATCCGACTCTTCACTGGTATATTGAAAGCCTTTTTCATGGCAGACAAACCAATTGATTTTATCACAGGGAAAACCGGTCGGGCAAGATTGGCTCAACTTATGAGAGTAGCCGGTTGTGTTCTTGGGGGCATCCTCATTAAAATAGGTTCGTTATTATTGGTGAGTATGTTCCCATGAAACCATCTTATATCAAGTTGTTTGAGAGCGGGGAACTGGATCAGCGTATCGATAGCCTGTATCAAATCCTCGAGAACTGCGAGTTGTGTCCCCGTAAATGCCACATCAACCGGACTGGCGGAGAGACTGGCTACTGCCGGGCCGGAGCTCAGGCTGTGGTTTCATCTATGCACCCTCACTTTGGCGAAGAAGACCCTCTGGTCGGCGCTGAGCGTTTTCCGGGCGCGGGGGGTTCCGGTACGATTTTCATGACCTATTGTAACCTCGGATGTGTCTATTGCCAGAATTATGATATCAGTCACCTGGGCCACGGCCAGGCTATGAGTATTGAAGATCTGGCAGCGGGGATGATGGGACTTCAGAGACAGGGTTGCCACAACATCAACTTCGTTACACCCACCCATTTCGTACCACAAATCGCAGGTGCGGTGAAACTGGCCGCTTTGCAGGGGCTCAACCTTCCACTGGTGTACAATTGTGGTGGTTATGAAAATCAAGATACGGTCAGGCTCCTGGAGGGGATCTTCGATATCTATATGCCGGATATCAAATACAGCGATGGACGGATCAGCAGGTTGTATTCCAATGCGCCGGACTATTATGCGCGTTGCAGGGAGTCAGTCCGGGAAATGCACCGGCAAGTAGGAGATTTGAAGCTCGATTCCCGAGGCATCGCCGAGAAAGGCCTGCTTGTACGCCACCTGGTTCTGCCGAATGATCTTGCAGGAAGTGAGGAGATACTCCGTTTCCTTGCGGAAGAGATCTCACCGCAAACCTATATTAACGTTATGCGGCAATACCGCCCGTTATTCAAGGCTTCGGAATTCCCGGAGTTGAACCGGCGACCGGCCGAAGTGGAGTTTCAGAAGGTTTATGAAAAGGCACGAGAACTGGGATTGCATAGGGGTTTTAGTTGATCGATAGATATTATGCCGGATGAAAGGAAGGGCAAAATGCAGCTACCCGAACCGAGATACGACAGCGACTACTCTATAGAAAAGGCGATATTCGAACGGCGGTCCATTCGTTATTATACCAGGGAATCGTTAATGCTGGAGGAGCTCTCCCAGTTGCTCTGGGCTGCGCAGGGGATTACCTCTCGCAGATCGGAACGCTCCTCCCCTTCCGCCGGGGCGCTCTATCCACTGGAAGTGTATGCCGCTACCGGGGATGTGGATAACCTGGAACCTGCGGTCTACCGCTATCAGCCGGCGAACCACGAGATCGAAACAATGCTTGAAGGCGATATCCGCGCTCTATTGGCCGATGCGGCATTGGAACAGCAGTACATCGCCGAAGGCGCTGCTGTAATCGTTATTACTTCCGTATTCGAGCGAATTACACAGAAATACGGAGAAAGGGGTATCCGGTACGCTCACATGGAGGCCGGGCATACAGCACAGAATATCTATCTTCAGGCGGCAGCCTTGAAACTGGGTACGGTGGCTATCGGAGCCTTTCAAGAACGCCGGGTAATGCAATTGATGAATCTTGCAAATGGTGAGGAACCGTTGTATATCGTCCCGGTAGGACGTAAGGCATAGGCAATTAGTCCGGGGTCATTTCAGCCCGGAATCGATCTCGCCCAGCGACATGCGAACCAGGTCCCCCAGGAACAGTAACGGCATCTCGTGCCCGCCGGCCACCCATTCAAGGTTGTGCATACACATGGGACAGAGGCAGACCATCGCTTGCGCTCCGTTTTCCTTGGCATCAAGTATGTTGTATTCCTGTGCCTCCCGCGGATCGCCGTTTCCCAACAGGAGCTGTATCGCAGCACAGCATAGCGCCTCTTCACGGTCGTATTGACGTGGAATTCGCCGTACCCCGATCAAGCCGAATAGCTCATCGATAAAGTGTTCCTTCTCCGGGGTATGACGGGAGGCGCAAGGCCGCTGATAAGCGATATCCATATCCAGTGGACGGATACGGTCGGGATGCGAACGCAAATATTCGACCAGATACTCGGCCAGGTGGACAGGCCGGAACGGCACTTCGATTCCGTATTCGGGCGCCAGGTGTGCCAGCATGGCATAGCAATCGTCGTGGAAACAGATGATTTCGCTCGCTCCTGTCAATGTCAGCCGTTCTACCAGTACTCTGGCGTGTTTCTCCTGAATGCTCGCAGCCCCCATGTGACTGAACAGCATCCAGCAAAAATACGGTTTCCCGCCAATTCGCGGCAGCTGATACAGTTCACCTTCAAGGAGGTTGGGATCGGTCTTTTCAAATAGACAGGTATCCAGCAATCGCTTAGCCCGAGGAATCCCATTCAGTTCTTTGGTGAATTCGTATTTGGTTTCCTCGGCATAGACAGCTTCCGGCGTTAGAAATACCCGGTATTTCTCCTGCAGAGAAGCAATCAAGTCGAAAGGATTGGCATTCTGAGGGCAGTATTCGTTGCAGGCGTAACAGGTGATACACCGGCCGAGTACCGGTGTTGCTTCTCCTGCCATCATCGCCTGCATCCAGGTTACGGCCTGGCCGTGGTCCGTTTGTATCCACTGGCAGCGCTCGAGACATTCTCCGCAAAGGTTGCATCGATCTTCTTTGAACATGTCTATCTACAAGCTTAGCACATGTACGGTTTCACAAAGAACCTCTAATTGATACGGGATTCCGGTTTTCCCGATGACCGCTTCCAATTGCCCGGGGAATTCCCGTATACTATAGTGTCGTGATAATATCCCACACATTTATGGTTAAAATGAGATTGTTCGTTGGAATCGCAGTTGTCTTCATCGTTATGTCGGCTTTGTCCGTGGCCTGCGGCACGTCTGATGAATCGACGGTTGAACCAGCCGATAGTATCCTCGAAGACACTACGGCACCTGAAGCGCAGGTGATTACTATTGGAAATTTGACCGATCGCACGGGACCGGCCGCCAGTGCGATGGAAGTCATGAACACATGTCTGGAGGACATCGTTGAATATTATAACCGGGAGAATGAGATACCTGGGGTGGAGCTTAGAGTGGTTCACTATGACGGCCAGTACGACCCGGCGAAGGATGTTCCCGGTTACCAGCGGTTGAAGCAGGAGGGCGCGGATGTGATCTTCACTGCAGTGGCTTCATCTGTTGTGACCCTCCAGCCCCGGCTGGAAAAAGACGATTTTGTGATCTTCACCGTAGCGCCCAACCGAGAAGCCATCAAACCGAATGGCTATGTATTCGTTCCCGGCAGCCCGCTGAGTGAAGATCTGGGTTATTCACTGCTCAAATGGGTTGCGGATAACGATCCGGATTTCCCGAAGGATCGGCCCGCAAAGGTCGGGGGTGCGTTCTGGGCGGAGGCCTACGGGAGCCAGATACTGGAAGGGGCCAAATCCTATGCTAATGCACATCCCGACCAATATCGGTGGGAGGAAGGGTATCTGGTAGATTTCTCCTTTAACTGGAGTGCCCAGGTGGAGGGCTTAAGGAATTGCGATTATGTGATCCCGCCTGTCCCACTCAATGCTTTCGTAGAGCAGTATCGGAACGCAGGCGGGGGTGCGACATTCATTGGGACACACGCCCATGACGCGTTCATTTATCAAATTGACCGGGCGAATCTTTGGGAAGAAGTTGACGGGATGTACTTCCTGCGAGCTTCGGAATGGTGGACCGATGAAGACAGTAGTATGGTCGATTTAATGAAGAAACTACTGGTTGAAAATCATCCGGGCAGAGTCGATGAAATCAAGCGAGCCGGAAACGGGTATCTGACCGGATACAACTACAACGTCATGTTGCAGATGATCAAGGGCGCAGTAGAGACTGGCGGCTCCGGGTCGTTCGATACAAAGGCGCTCTTCGATGCAGCCGATTCGTTTTCCATGACGATCGATGGTATTGAACGCGAGAGCCTCAGTGGTGGCGAGCGAATATCCATCAATTACCTCATGATGTATGAGCTCAGGGCGGACGGGAAAGACCTTTTCCGAGTGGAGCCCAAGTGGAACCCGGTGGTATCCGCGCCATACGATTAGAAAGTGTTTGATACTTATTTGGTTGATAAACCGAAAGTTACCGATTCGTACTTCGACCCGCCCGGGCGGACTCAGCACGAACAGGCTGGGAGACTATAATGCTGTGCTTCCGTTCATCCTGAGCTTGTCGAAGGAGATAGGGGCACCAATCCTTAATAGGTTTAGTGGCAAAATTCAAGAGTGGAAATAAATGGATTTTAAACAGCGTATAATGACCGCTATGAATCACGAGGAACCGGATCGTGTTCCGGTGATGGGCCTCATCATGGATCCCTCGACTGTCAATCAGATACTGGAAAAAGAACCGGTCGATTTCGTTTCCATGATCAGGAATCCTGAAAGTCGGGATTCAATCAAGTCGTTGATGAACGACGACAGTTTCTGGAACAATACGTATTTCAGTAATTTCGCTGATGCGATGACAAGTGCCTTGAAACTTGGATATGATGCCAACTGGACGATCTACTCATTCATGCAACTGGAGGAGGATGACCAATCACCTTTGGGTTTGGTCTGGCATGATCTGTTTGGCCGACTGTGGGAGATGAACTCCGATCATAAAGGAAATATGATGCTCAACTACAGTCGGGCCCTGTGTCCGACCGAGGAAGCGTGGGAAACTTGGATTGAAAAGAAGTCCTTGCAGTTCGATAACGTAATTGGTTATGTCAGGGATTTTCACAAAAGGCTGGCTGATGAATATGGCAATCGAATCATGCCGATCGGATATGCTGCCCCCGGTATCTTCGAGAATAGCTGGCAGCCGATCGGATTTGTTGAGTTCACAAAATTTATCTTCCAGAAACCGGAATTCGTTAAACGGGTGATCAGTTTTCATACAGATTACTACCTGCGATATCTGGAAGCCGTGATGGATTCCGGTGTAGAGGTGGTCCTGGGAGGGGACGATCTGGCCCAGAAGACCGGCCCCATGCTCCGGCCTGAAATGATTGAGGACTTGCTGGGTGAGAGCTACCGGCGTATTGTAGAAGCCGTGCATGAACGCAACCGAAAATTCGTATTCCATTCATGTGGTAACATATATCCGTTGCTCGATAAATTTGTTGAGTGGGGATTTGATGGCATTATCACCATGGAACCTACCGCCGGTGTGGAACTGGGTAAGGTCCGCGAGCAGGTTGGACATAAGCTGGTGCTGATTGGCAATCTGGATGTGTCCTATCTGCTGGTGAGGGGAACCCAGGATGAGGTGGAAGCTGCGGTGAAAAAGGCTGTTAAAGATGCAGCTCCGGGTGGCGGGTATATACTTTCAGCCGCTCACTCGCATCCATATGTCGATCCCCTTCGTCTCCAGTGGATGGTTCAAGCGGCACATAAGTACGGTTGGTATCCCGTCCACGCCGAGTGACTATTTCCCCAATAGAACACCCGTTGCCTTTCACCATTACCTTTTATTTCATATTGAACAGAATATTTTATCAAAATGGTTTATGTTTGCCCTTGAACATTACCATGCGGTACAATCGAGTTGGACTATAGTTCCGCAGGAGAACATTGAATATGGCGGATATCCAAATTGGTCAGACAAACGTTTCAGAAACTGAAAAACAGGGGGTGGTTGAGTACACCTGGGATTCAATGGCAGTCTACAGGATTCCGGTGGAGAGCTACCCCGGGCATGTTACGAATGCTTACCTGGTTTTGGGAGAAGATATCACCCTTATTGATACCGGTCTCGATGGTAAGAAAGCCAGGAAGGATCTGGACAAGGGGATGGAAGTTATTAATGCCGAGTTTGGTAAGCGCGTCGATTTCGAGGATATCTCCGGCATCGTTATCACGCACGGGCACGCGGACCACTGGGGAATGCTTTCAAATCCCAAACTGAAAGGGAAGAAGCTGTATATTCATGAACTCGATAGCGAAGTTCTCAGGGACTTTCGTACCCGCTTTCAGACGGCGAAAAGCCGAATAAAGGAGTTCGTCCGCCAAGCCGGCTGGGAAGTGGAGACCGATAATGTTTTCGCGCTGGATACTATTCACATAGAGATTTCCGATTATCAATTGAACGAGCTGCAGGAAGGCCAGTCGATTATTAATGGGTATGAGGTATATCATGTGCCGGGCCACAGTCCAGGTCACATTCTGCTCAAAGTTGGTCCGGTTTTATTCCTGGGAGATCACATCCTTTCCAAGACCACCCCGCATCAATTGCCGGGAAGAATAATCCCGGGTTGCGGGTTGCGGTTGTATATCGGGTCGTTGCATAAGGCTGCTGATCTGGGCGATTTGCTGGGCTTGCCGGCTCATGAAGATACGATTTATTCGATCAGAGGACGGGTTGATGAACTCGATTCATTTCACACGCAGCGTCTGGAGGATATATTGGACTTATGCAAAGATCCAAAGAACCTTTTCGAGATTACAGACGCCTACTATCAGCTTCGTCCCGAGTATATCAACGGCAAGACCGTTGCACAACTGATAAACGACGAACAGATCCTGGCACTTGAGGAAATCTGTTCGCACCTGGAATATCTGATCGAAGACGGGCAGGTATTTGAAGAAAGAACCGCAGACGGCATTATCCTCTATCAGGCTGCTTCTTGAACACGTTGACACTCCCCTGCCAAATCCAATAAACTTGAAAAGGTAATTTTCTTTCAAGGAGAGAATTGAATGGCTACCAGCAACAGTAAGCAGGAATGGATTCAAAATACACTCCAGCCGGCGCTGGACAAAGCGAAGGAACGAGAAGAGCAATTTCTCACGACCTCTGGCACGCCGCTCGAACAAGTATATACACCGGAGGACCTCGAAGGGTTTGATTCTCTTAAAGGTCTCGGATTTCCGGCGGAATACCCCTTTACTCGCGGGGTGCAGCCAACCATGTACCGGGGCCGGTTCTGGACGATGCGACAGTATGCCGGATTTGCCTCGGCAGAGGAATCTAATAAGCGCTATCGGTATTTGCTCGAACAGGGGCAGACGGGGCTGAGCGTTGCCTTTGATCTCCCTACTCAGATCGGGTATGATTCCGACGATCCCATGGCGGAGGGCGAGATCGGTAAGGTGGGGGTGCCCATCGATACGCTGGCCGATATCGAAACGCTTTTCGACCAGATTCCGCTGGAGAAGGTCAGCACCTCCATGACAATTAATGCCACCGCTGCTGTCCTGCTGGCGATGTATATTGCGGTTGCCAAGAAGCAGGGGGCTGATATCAGCAAGCTGAACGGCACGATCCAGAACGACGTATTGAAGGAGTACATCGCTCGAGGCACCCACATTTTCCCTCCCCAGCCATCGATGCGGTTGATCACTGATATTTTCGCATACTGCAAGGAAAATGTTCCGCGATGGAACACCATCAGTATCAGCGGTTATCACATACGTGAAGCCGGCTCGAGTGCGGCGCAGGAGATCGCTTTCACGCTGGCCGACGGTATCGCTTACGTTGAAGCGGCTATGAAGGCAGGGCTCGATGTAGATGCCTTTGCGGGAAGGCTTTCGTTCTTCTTCGCTGCCAACAACAACCTGTTGGAAGAAGTGGCTAAATTCCGGGCGGCGCGCAGGCTATGGGCCAAGATCATGAAGGAGCGGTTTGAAGCCAAAAAGGAGCGTTCGATGATGCTGCGCTTCCATACACAGACTTGCGGGCACACGCTGACGGCTCAGCAGCCCATTAATAACGTTGTCCGTGTAGCAATTCAGGCGCTGGCGGCGGTACTGGGCGGAACCCAGTCGCTGCATACCAATTCGTGGGACGAAGCTTATGCCACACCGAGCGAGGGGGCGGTTACGATTGCACTCCGAACCCAGCAGATCCTGGCCAACGAAAGTGGTGTGGCTGACGTGGTCGATCCGCTCGGAGGTTCCTACCTTATCGAGAAGCTTACCGATGATCTTGAAGCCAAAGCCGCCGATTATATTAAAAAAATAGATGAACTGGGTGGGGCACTGTCGGCGATCGAAAAAGGGTATCAGCAGCGGGAGATACAGGAGAGTTCGTATCGCACGCAGCAGCGCATCGATGCCGGCAAACATGTCGTGGTGGGATTGAACAAGTTCATCTCGGATACAGCGCCGGTCAGCGACATCATAAGGGTGGATGCTGTTGAGGCGGCCAAGCAGCGGGATCGATTAGCAAAGGTGAAATCGGAGCGAGACAACGCACAAGTCGAAAAGACCCTGGCAAAACTGGAAGAGGTGGCCAGGAGTGATGAAAACGCGATGCCGGCAATTGTCGAGTGTGTTGAAACCTATGCCTCGATCGGGGAGATTTGTAATGTATTGCGCAAGGTCTTTGGAGAACAGAAAGAGTTTCTGGTGTTCTGATTGTTGAGTTCGATCCGAATTGTGAAGCGGGGCGCACATTCGTGCGCCTCGCTTTGTTCTTAATTGGAAAGCAGAGTTTGCTTTGTAATTATTAGCCGCTGTCTGAGGTGGTGGATTTGGGAATCGATTTTATGATCGCGTCAGCAATCCTTGAAAACGGCAGACTCTGAAGGAAAACGGTCCCGGTTCCGCTGATGGTAGCCAGGAACAAGCCTTCACCCCCCATAAACATGGATTTCAGATTGCCGGCCCTCTGGATATCGTACGAGAGCCCTGTGGTGAAGGCCACGATACAACCGGTATCGATTCTAAGCGTTTCTCCTTGAAGCTCTTTTCTAATTATGGCGCCGCCTGCGTGGATGAATGCCAGTCCGTCGCCTTCCAGCTTCTGGAGGATAAATCCTTCCCCGCCGAAAAAGCCCGCTCCGAATTTCTTATTGAAGGTCATACTGACTTTCGTACCAAGGGCAGCACACAAGAAAGCGTCCTTCTGGCAAATGATCTCATTTCCAAATTCCTGAAGACTTACGGCAACGATCTTCCCTGGGAAGGGTGAAGCAAAAGAAACCCTTCTTTTCGAGGATCCTTTGTTGGTGAAATGGGTAATGAAAACCGATTCCCCGGTCAGCATCCGCTTGCCTGCCCCGAGGAGTTTTCCGAACATCCCCTGATCCGGATCGGAACCAGCAAGAGCAGGTAATCCGCAATTCCGGCACCGT
>CAZDMY010000044.1:0-6446 GCA_964506405.1 uncultured Dehalococcoidia bacterium
TTTGACCTTGGCGCGACATTTACGATCAGGCACGTCATGAGTCCGCACTTTCTGAAAGCCAAGACACCTCGATCGGAAATTCTCATTTTTACCAAGTTCCTGTATTGGACCTCCATCTAAAGATGCCCAAAGACCTTTATCGCTCTCAACGTGCGCAAAAATAAGGAAATAGTCTCTGTTGAATGTGTCGAGTACTCTTATGGTTTCGACCAAATTATGATTAGAGCGAGCATGTTCGTTTTGATAATTGGATTGACCGGCAAAGGTTACGCCGAGAAAATCGTTGATGTAGTCTTTGGTTTCCCTGTTCCGAATCCATTCATCACTGAAAACGACCAAAGTATGCACGCCATTGGAACCGTCTTTCACCGATAGTTCCACTCCAGGCATTAAACAGATATCTTCTTTTGAGGCTGCCTTGCGTAGGGCTTTGAATTCGTTCAAATCGAACTTGTTATGATTGGTTATCACTCCCAGTCTAACCCCCGCCTTCTTAAGCGCCTCAACATACTCATTAACAAACTGGTTTGCGTTGCCGGAATATGCAAATGTTGAATCGGTCTTCGTGTGGAGATGGAAATCGGCGCGCAGCCATATGCTGCCATAATCAAAAAGTGCGCATTCATTCGAGCTCGATGTATCCATCATCTCCCCCTCAACAATTCCCATGAGATTATGTTACCAACTCTACAAATCTTTACGAATCCCCTATGAGTATTTGCCCGGAGATGAGTTTGGGTAAAAGAGCGTCACGAATATAAATTAAGGGAGATAATTTACGTGGACGCCCTACTTATTTTTACTCGTGTTACCGTTTGCCCCCTCCCAGCCACTTATCTCAACGGTCATCGATTATCACCAAAACGGTTTATTCGCATTATAAAGCTTTGCTCGCTGCGATTGCAATAGGTTAGTCGTGAGTCATTAGTCGATAGTTATGAGTTTATATTCTTGAGTCGTTAGTTCCGGGTGCCGTGTGCACCCAACCCGCCCTTCTGGATTCCCGATCAGCAGGCTGTGTGACAAACAACAAAACCGTTTGGAAACACCGTTCGCCTTGAGTTGGCCGCGGTCGATAGATACGCTTGTGCATGCGGACCATCGCCTGGTTTCTGAATCAAGTTCAGAATGACATGGACGGAGTCCAAATTAATATCCAAAACCGAATGACTGACGACTGGGAACTGACCACCGAACGCTGAGAGCTGATGACCAGTATCTAAGATTCCGTATCAAATACCAATTTGAGAACGCAATGCTTCGGCCTTCTCCGCTTGTCCCGCTTTTTCATAGACATCGGCCAGCATTTTCACCACACCGCGATATTTGGGGTCCTGCTCCCCAAGAGTGCGCTTTCTGGCTTCCGCAACCTTTGTATAGTAATCGATCGCTTTTTCGTATTGACCCCAACTGGCATACAGCCGGCCCAGATTGCCCATCGCCGCAATATAGTCCGGGTGTTCCGGCCCAAACAAATCTTCGTGGATATCAAGTACTTCATTTAAAAGCGGCTCCGCTTCGTTGAACCGCCCCAGCAGACCCAGAAGGCCACCCAGATTGTTCAATCCCGAGGCATACAACGGATGATTCTTTCCCACTGTTTGGCCATAAATCGTTAAAGCCTCCTCGAGCAGCGGTACTGCATCCGCTTCGCGATGCTGCCCTCTGAGTGCGGAGGCGATATTATTCAGGCTGGTCGCGTGCGGGATATCCCTCTTACCGCTTTTCCTGACAATCTCAAATGCCTGCCGATGAAATTCCTCCGCCTGCTCATACCGCTGCGTATCCTGATACAACAACCCCAGATTGTTCAGTGCGCTGGCATACAGGAAATGGTCTTTACCGATGGTTTTCTCATAAATTGCGATAGCCTGCCCAAACAGTTCTTCGCTCTTTTGAAAATCCCCTTTGAGCCTGTAAGTACCTGCCAGATTGTTGATCGCGGTGGCGGTATCGGTATGATTTCGGCCCAAGGCACCGGTAAGGATATCGATTGCTTTCACGTAATACTCTTCCGATTTGTTGTATTCACCGGTTGCCCGGTACAATCCTCCAAGTTCATTCAGGATCGAACCGTACTCGGGCGAGGTTTCACCTGAATCTGCTGTACAGATTTCCAGTGCCTGAAGCAACAGCGGTTCAGCTTCATTGTACCGTCCCTGGGCCGTATACTGGTGAACCCGACTCATTAATGGTTTCAAATCATTTTCCATGGCCAGTTACCTTAATCTAGAAAACTTCTGGATTCCGAATTCCCAATTACACAGTGAAAGTAATGATCGAAGCGAGAATATCAGAACCTAGAAGAACGATTCATCCAAATCTGCCGAGTTGGAATATCCCCGACTCTCCCAGAATCCTTCATAATCCACATCATCGGACAGTTCAATCTCGGTGATCCATTTGATCCACTTGTAACCCCACTTGCTTTCGGCCACCAGTTGAAACGGATACCCGCGCTGAGGCGGCAGGGTCACCCCGTTCATCTTATGGGCCATCAGGAGATCATTCTCCATAACATACTCAATAGGAAATGATGTAGTATACCCGTCATATGCATGAAAGATCACCACTTTTGCAGTATCACTGGGAACCGAATCCGCAATTAATTCTTTCAGTAATATGCCTTCCCAGAGTATTTTCGCACTCCACCCTTCCACGCAATCGAGCGTTACCACTTTTTCATAATGATCGTAATTACCAATAACCTCCTCATATGTATAACCGATGGGGTTTTCCACCAGGCCAGATATTTTAAGAGTGTAGTTTCCGATATCTACGGATTGAGGCCCTTTTATGGAATTGGCGCGGAATGCATTTATCGAAGAAAGATCCTCTCCCTGATACTCCCGGATTTCAATCCCGTCCAGTTCCTCGGGGTCCACGGTGTTCTTCTCATTTCTCAAGCCGACCACGATCATCACTGTTATCGCTATTGCCAGAGCGCCTGCGAAGATAATCAGTGAAATAGCCCTTACCATTAAACCACCCCCTGCGATTGATAACAGTATTATCTCGTTAAAAGCGGTCAATGGCAGTGACTTAGGTCATGATTCGATGAGTTGTATTTGAAATAGTAACTATCCCAGTACCTTCTGCTTCATATCTTCGAATCCTGCTGTCTCCAGATGTTTACCCAGACGTTTGGTCGCGCCTGAATTCCTGTAGTAATCCATCACCTTCTGAGCGATATCCAGTGCCTCCTCCGTGGTGATATCTTTGATTAACTCCTGAGCAATCCGCGGTTGTGCCCCGGCGCAACCGCCGACGACCACCTTCCATCCTTTGGGCATCCCGATAAATCCCAGCTCCTTCACCCACGATTCACCACAGGAATTCCCGCACCCGGAGACCCCGATCTTGAATTTGGATGGCAGTTCATATCCGTGATAGCGTTTGTCCAGTTCCAGCCCCAACCCCACCGCATCCTGCTGGCCACGTCGACAGAAAGTAGTGCCCGGACAAAACTTGATACTCCTCACACAGAGTCCGATGGCATGCCCCGGCGGCATTCCCAGGTCGGCCCAAACGTTATCGATCTCACCCTCCGGGATCCCCACCAGGGCGATCCGCTGGGCAGAAGTCAGCTTCATTGCTTTCACCCCGTGTTTCTCAGCTACGTCAGCCAGCTTTCGCAGTTGTTCCGGCGTGCACAGTCCGCCCGTTAGATGGGGAGCAATAGCATACGTTTCATAATCCCGCTGAACGATTGCCCCTTTGCTTAAAATATCGTCTTTCTTTTCTTCTGCCATAGTGAATGTTTTCTCCTTAATGTTTGTTGATTGATAATTATTCTCTTTCTCACCAGATCTCCGGATACGCCACCTCGGTGAACATATTCTCCATTTTGAACTTATGTTGCCGCTCCATGGAAGCCAGTTCCTGAAGCAGCTTCCGCTGTTCCGGATCACCGCAGGCATTCGCCATCGCCTCGTAAAGCTCCATCGATTCCTGTTCCTTTTTCATCGCAAGCGCAATGGCATCCGCGGGATTCATATCAGTAGAAGGCATCTGAATATCTACTACCGTTTCCGACACTTTGTAATCCGGGAACTGATCGAAATGGAAGCCTGCCGGACCGGCTTTAAGGAAATCTTCCAGAATCTCCCGGTGTTTTCGCTCTTCGCCGGCCAGTTCCGTGAACAAATCCTTCAGACGCTGATCCTTAAGTTTAGCGGCTGCATCCGAATAAAACTCGTTGGATTTGATCTCGTTTTGAATGGCAAACTTCAGTGTATTTTCAAATACTTCTGCCTCCATAGATACCTCCTTTATTTTGTTTCCATCAGCACCAGTGAAAACCACTTCCTCGAATCGGCGAACCACTCCTGAATGCGCAATCCGGCCCGCAATGACACGTTCTCTATCATTTCACTAGTGAACTTGTGGGAGTTTTCGGTGTGAATGGTATCGCCTTTTTGGAAATCCACCTTCAAACCGATGTCCCTGATCCTGACGGAACAATCGCGGTTGGCGCGCAGGTGCATTTCGATTCGCGCCAGGTCCCCGTTGAAAAATGACAGATGGTCGAAATGGGACTGGTCGAAATCAGCGTTCAGTTCGTTGTTAACGACACTCAAAACATTTTTATTGAACTGAGCGGTGATATCCTTAGAATCGTTATAGGCCTTCTCCAGAACGTCGATTTCTTTAACCATGTCGAATCCCACCAGCAGGGTATCATACGAGCTCATATTCCGAGCCACCTCATGCAGGAAGGCTTGTGCCTCCTCCTGGCTCATGTTCCCGATGGTCCCGCCCAGAAAACAGTACATCTTTGACCTCTGATTCGGCAGAGCTTCCAGTTGTGATGTGAAATCGGCCACAACCCCAACAACCTCCAGCTCGGGATAGTCCTCAGCCAGTTCTTTTGAGGCTTCCGCTACTGCCGTCTGACTGATATCCACCGGCAGATATCTGAGCGTGGAGCGGTCGGTTTGGGGAACTGCATCCAGAAGGATTCGAATCTTCCAGTTCGCCCCTGCACCTAATTCGACCAGATCATGATCGGCAAACCCTTCCATCAATCTGGAGGCATTCTCTTTCAGGATACCCATTTCCGTACGGGTCGGGTAGTACTCGGGTAACGCGCATATTTCCTCAAACAACTTGGAGCCGTACGCATCATAGAAATACTTACTGGGGATGTATCGCGGGCGCGTCGTCAGCCCGGCAATGATGTCGCCCGCAATCATATTCCGATATTGACCGTCCAGATGGTTGACTATTGAGTATTGTCCGCTCGCTTCATTCATTTAACTCACACTTCCGTTGCCGGTCACCTGCAAGCTACAAACCGGATAACGTCTCTCGACTTGTGAACCACTTCGTCAATGGCTGCAATGGTGCGATCGATATCCTCTTCTGTATTATCGGGCCCCAGCGAGATCCGAACCGCACAATGCGCCTCGGAAGGCTCCAGGCCCATCGCTGTCAGCACGTGTGAAGGTTCCGGCGCTCCCGAACGGCAGGCCGAACCGGAGGAAATGGCAATTCCTTTCCGATCCAGAGCCATCACCAGCGATTCCCCTCGAATGCCGGGAAGAACCATACACAGCGTATTCGGCAGGCCATTGACGGGATCGCCCAAAGAATATGCCTGATGAATGATATCCGAAATGCCTTCTCGCAGTCGATCACGTAGGATAAAGATTGCCTCCATGCATTCGATCCGGTCGGGAATCAGTTCGGCCGCTCGGCCCAGTCCGGCAATCCCCATCACGTTTTCGGTTCCGGCACGGTATCCTTCCTCCTGATGCCCGCCACATATCAGCGGGTCCGGGTTGATTCCATTGCGGATATATAGTACGCCCACACCCTTGGGTCCACCGAACTTATGACCGGACATGCTCAGCAAATCGACTCCCAGCTCTTCCACATCAAGAGGAATCTTTCCGGCCGCCTGGACGGCATCGGTATGAAACACGACTCCGTGCGCTTTGGCTATTCTGGCCAGTGCCGCAATCGGTTGAATGACACCGGTTTCGTTATTGGCCAGCATGATGCTCACCAGGCAGGTCTTTGGAGTAATCGCCGCTTCCAGATCATCGGGGCTGACCTGTCCTCTTTCGTTAACCGGCAGATAGGTCACCCGAATCCTCCGTGTCTCCAGCCACCGGCAGGTGTTCAGAACGGAGGGGTGTTCTATGCAACTGGTGATAATGTGCCGGCCGCCATTGCTGGACACCAATCCTTTGATGGCAAGGTTATTGGATTCCGACCCACCACCGGTAAAGACGATTCTTCTGGCGGTGCTGTTGAGTATCAGCGCCACACTACGCCGGGCTCTCTCGATAACTCTATGGGTTTCCTTTCCGGCAGAGTAGATACTGGAGGGATTGCCAAAGGAATCCATATGGGCCATCATCACCTCTCTGACCTCCGGCACAATCGGCGTGGTGGCGTTGTAGTCCAGGTAGATGCGACGCCCGGGTTCCCGTGCCAGC
>CAZDMY010000044.1:6456-11780 GCA_964506405.1 uncultured Dehalococcoidia bacterium
TTTGTAGACCGGAAAACCGGAGATAGGATCATAGCGGGCGAGGTCGGTGAGGTCGTTAATGCAGGCGTTACGCCATTCCTCTGAGCCCAGCGCCCCGCCGCCCATTCCACTGGCTTCGATGGCTCCCCGGACGATATCATCGGTGACGATGGCATACATGCTCACCTGGCCCCGTCTTGTTCGAATATGTACCCGGTCGCCGTTTTCAATCCCTCGCTCTTCAGCATCGAAGGTATTTATCATCACGGTCGGAACCGGCTTCTCCTTTCTCAGTTCCGGCACACTGTGGTGAAGTGTGTGCAAATCGACGTTCGAACGAGATCCCGAATTGAACACAAGTGGGAACTTACTGGCAAGTTCCGGCTGTGATACCGGACTTTCGCCGGGTTCGGAATAAACCGGAAGCGCATCATAGCCGTGTTCGGCCAGTATCGAAGAGGCGATTTCGAATTTCCCGGAGGGCGTTTCAAATCCGGGTTGACCGTCTTCTCGAAGCAGACCTTTTTCCCATTTCTTATATTGCATCATGACGGTAGGAATCTGTATCGTTCCGCCAGCAGATCGAACTTCCTTGGGAGTGAAAGCCGAGGCTCTCAACGCGTGAGCCAGAACCGCCTCTTCGGTTTGCGGGAACAGGTGCCCATAACCTAAACGTTGTGCCAGTTCGGCCAGGATGAAATAATCGGCACGAGCCTCTCCCACGGGTTCGATCACTTTTTCTCTGATTCGAAACATCGGGCCGTAACGCATATAGGAATCCATTTCGTAGTAGGTCATCGCCGGCAGGACGATATCCGCAAAGGCCATATCCGCAGTCCACTGCCGGTCGACACACACGAGGAACTCAAGCTCTTCAAGCGTCTTTCGCCAGATATCCGATTGCGGCCAGGAGTTGATAATCGAGGCACCCAGGCTGATCATGGCTCGAATTCGGTACGGCTCTCCTTTCAGCACGGCTTCGGGCAGGATGTTGGCGTGGAACTCTCCGCGGTACATGGTATAGACCGGGAAGTTGTTGTGACCCGCCGCCTTGCGCATGTCCGGATTAGGCAGGAGTCCTTCGCGAGTGATTGGGAACTGATTCTCCTTCATGGTGAAGCAGCGTCCGCCCGGAACATCCAGTTGCCCGGAGAGCGCCCAGAGGACCATCGTGGCCCGGATGGCCTGTACCGCCCCATCGCTGTATTCAAGCCCGCTATACATCACCGGCGCAACACCATCGGTGATGGCGATCTCCCTTGCCAGCCGCCTGACGGTTTCGGCGGGAACGCCGGTGATATCCTCGACCACCTCGGGCCGGAAATGCTGTACGTACTGGTCGAATTCCTCAAAACCAACGGTCCAGTTTTTCACGAAATCGGCATCAAAAAGCTCTTCCTCGATGATGACATTGCACATGCCCAGGGCCAGTGCTCCGTCCGTGCCCGGCCGGATGGGGACCCATTCGGCGTTGGGGTATTTGGCCATCGTTGTTCTGCGCGGATCAATCACGATAATACGGGCACCCCGTTTATGCGCAGCTTCGATTTGATTGAAATCGTGGGGCGGGCAGTGCGCCGCCGGATTCTTGCCCCAGACCACGATCAGGTTAGCGTTCTCGATATCGGAGAACATGTTGATGAACATCCCGCCCATCGTCACGTGTGGAGCGATCATGGCAAAAGAAACGTAGCACAAAGCTCCGACACCGAGGGTGTTCGGCGAGCCGAAGGGAAAGAGGACGCTTGCCGCCGATGAAACGGCCACGCCCTCAGGCTGGAAGATATCACAGAAAGAGAGTTCGAAGCTGCCGCTGCCGGTGTAGATGGCCGTCGCTTCCGGACCCGATTCCGCCTTCACCTGATTCAGCTTATCCACAATGGCATCGTATGCTTCATCCCAGGAGATGCGTTCGAAATCGTATGTGCCTTTAGGGCCTCTCCGTCGCATCGGATAGGGGATGCGGTCGGGGGAATACACCACGTCGCGAGAGAGTTCCCCGATACGACATATGGCACCGAGCGGGGATGTCTCGTCCGCCCGAACCCGCTCGATCCGGCCTTCGTCGTCGCAGGTGACGATCACCCAGCATCCGGCAGCGCAGATCCCGCAGATGGCACGCTTTTCGTTTGGTGATAAAGACAAAGCATTTCTTCCTTTAAGCTAATCGATGTCAAAATTTTGCAATGTCATCGCGAGGAGACGAAGACGACGCGGCGATCTCCCTGTTCAACAGGAGATTGCTTCGCCCGTCGCAACGGACTCGCAATGACAGATTCAAAACGCACTTTCTGGAATGCAACATCGTCACTAATATCGTGAACCATACCCTGTATCAGGTTCCCGCTCCCACGCAGTGGGATGGTCACCTCCCCCTACATGAACCGCTCGAAGCGGTCCTTTCTGGCTTTGCAGATAGGGCAGGCCTCCGGCGGCTCGTCCCGTCCGCACAGGTACCCGCACACCTTGCATCGCCAGACCGGGTAAGCCAGTTCCGATGAAACGTCCGGTTGCTGCTCTTCTCTGCTTTTGGCCGATTTCCTTTCTTCCTCGGGTGGGCGGCGTTCCGGGATCGGTGCAGCCAGCTTTTCGCCACCGGCGATCTCATCCGAAACATATAATGCGCAATAACAGGCACCATAATCGTTAAGGTCCGGATCCCTATAATCGCAGGGGCAAATGATATCCAGGTCTTGTTCTTTATTTCCGGAGGCCAGCCGGCAGGGACACGCCCGGTATCCGTAACGATCTTCATTGGTCAGCAAACTTTCGAGAAGCATCTTCACAAACCCGATATCCGGATTGAGATGATAGCCCGCGTCCTCTGCTTCCCCTTTGAGCCGCTGATACAAAGTTTCTATCTTGTCTTCAGTCACCTAACACCTCGCGCACTTCCTGTTCTTTAAAGCCTACAATGCAGCGATCGTTATTGATGACCATTGTCGGAAATGAGCACTGGGGATTGTGGATTTTAATCTCTTCCAGCGCCTCTTTTCTATCGGCCTCACCGAGAAGATCGACATCGACGTAATCATATGCAACCCCCAAATCACCCAGCAGTCCCTTCGTTTTCCGGCACCAGCCGCAGGTACTTAAAGCATATAGTTTGATATCGCCCTTCCTCTGACCTTCGACATGCTGGACACTCTCTTTAAAAGACATGATTCAAAACCTCCTTTATGGCAAGCGATCGGTAAGCGATCTGATGGTTATTCCGTCCTTTTTGGGAAAATGAAGACTGGCACATTTCCTGCCGGATTGCTGGAGCACTTTCAGATCGCCCATTGCCTGGGCATTGGTCAACTGGCTGAAGGTATATGATTTCCCCGGGATGGGAATACCTTCATCGTGGTCAACCGTCATTTGTAGAAAGAGTCCGTTCGGCGTCCCGCCTTTATGCAACTGGCCCGTCGAATGCAGGAACCGAGGGCCATACCCGAAGGTAGTTGCGATCTGATATCGTTCTAATACTTGTTGCCTGAAATTAGCAATCACTTCTTCCGTTTGGTCCGATTCTTCGGTATAGGCCATGATCGCCAGATAGTCACCTGGTTTCGATTCTACCAGTAAGTCGGCAAGTGAGCGCCCCGGATTCGTATTGGGGAATGCACCGGTTTCTTCGTATGTCTTTACCAACTCTCTGGTAGCATCTTTAGATCTCTGCACATCAGGCTGATCGAATGGATTGACTTTAAGGATTGACCCGGCCACCGCGACCGCATACTCCCAGCGGAAGAACTCGGCGCCAATATCGCAGGTATCCTGCATTTCGATGGTAACAATCGGCTGTCCCGAATCCACGATGGCTTTGGTCGCGGCATCCACCTCAGTATTTTCATCTTCCTTCAAACGCAGAAATACAAACAATCGATCTTCCCCATAATATTGGGGATCGACCAACGGCTCCCCAGCCACGGGTATAATACCCTTACCTTCTTTACCAGTACTCTCAGCAATAAGCTGTTCGGCCCACAATCCGAACCGGCTCACACCCGGTGAAGTGACCAGGGTCAGTTTGTCTCTGCCCTTCAGTGCCATAATTCCCATAATTGTACCCAGCAGGCATCCTGGGTTATCTTTTAGAGAATCAACCCTGCATAAGTCCTGCATTCGATCCGCTTTATCGAGCAGCGCAGGGATATCCACTCCTGCCAGAGCACCAGGAACGAGACCGAAATGTGATAAAACCGAGTACCTGCCTCCGATATCCGAAGGATTTTCGAATATCCTGCGAAATCCCTCGTCTTTTGCCTTTTCTGCAAGTGGCGATCCTTCGTCAGTGATAGTTGCGAAATGGTCTCCACCACGATCGTTTTCGACCACCGATTGAACCTGGTTTCGAAAATACTGGTAAAGCAGGTTCGGCTCAATGGTAGTGCCGGATTTGGAAGAAACGAGGAACAGCGTATGGTTCAAATCTATACGGTTCTGAACTTGAAGGATCCAATCGGGGTCAATTGAATCCAGTACTATAAGCTCAGGATAAGCTTCTCGTTTTCCGAACACACTTCGCAGGACTTCGGGGCCGAGGCTGCTGCCACCCATACCGAGAAGCACGACAGACTGAAAACCAGCTTGCCGAATTTCCTGTGCGAATGACTGGAGCTCAGGTATTCTCTGGCGCATAATATCAGTTACTGCGAGCCACCCCAAACGATTGGTGATCTCAGTCGGCTCCGGCTTCCAGACACTGTGATCTTTCTGCCAGATGCGCTCGATAACTTTTTCAGCATCCAGTCGGGGGAGCACAGCCATAATATCGGACTGATACTCCCCCAGATTCATTCGCATTGCCACATATCTCCGATAACACTTCTACGACGAGCTAAGGTCGAAACGATCCGCGTTCATCACCTTGTTCCAGGCCGCTACGAAGTCCTCCACGAACTTGGTTTGCGAATCGGCCTGAGCATAGACTTCGGCGAGTGCCCGGAGCTGTGAATTCGAACCGAATATCAGGTCAACACGGGTACCGGTCCACTTGATTTCTCCACTCTTGTAATCACGCCCTTCGAATACGTCTTCGTCTTTGGAGGTTGCCTTCCAAACCGTGTTCATATCGAGCAGATTGGTGAAGAAGTCATTCGTGAGCATCTCCGGGCGTTTGGTGAACACACCTTGCTGAGCCCCTCCGAAGTTGGTATTCAAAACACGCATTCCGCCGACTAGAACCGTCATCTCGGGCGCGGTCAGCGTCAGTAGTTGTGCGCGATCGACCAGTAATTCCTCGGCCGGTACGGCATATTTGGTTTTGAGATAGTTGCGGAACCCGTCTGCCTTCGGTTCGAGTACGGCGAATGCCTCCACATCGGTCTGCTCCTGGGAGGCATCCGTGCGTCCCGGTG
>CAZDMY010000045.1:0-4303 GCA_964506405.1 uncultured Dehalococcoidia bacterium
TTCTGCTCCCACTGTTGAACCGACCGTTGCCTCAAAGATCTCGGTATTCGAAACCGGCCATACGGCGTATGGTTTTACGACCAGTTCGCCTGAAATAACCTCCGAGAGCTTCATGGAAACCCTGGCAGCCATTGGTCGGCATGGGGATGTGATCCTGGTGATGCCTCAGGTTCCGTGGGCCGAGTTTGTCGATTCAGAAGATGCCGAATCAACCACTATTCAGCAGATGCAAGGCACGCTCGTTTTGGCTGAGAGAAACGGCCTTGAAGCTATATTTGTCATCGATCCGCTCCAGGCATTCGACCGGAGTAAGATCGCTACGTTTCCGCTATCTATGGCCGGTTCGGATTTCAGCACACCGGCGGTCCGGCAGGCGTTTACCAATTTTGCACTTCGACTTGTTGACGAGTTCGAACCGCGTTATCTCGGGCTTGGCTCGGAAATAAACACGTATGCCGACGCTCAACCCGATGATTTCGAAAACTACTTGAGCCTGTATCGAGAAACGTATAAAGCCATCAAGCGTGAGGCGCCTGACACACAAGTGTTTGTTACATTTCAGTGGGAGGACCTTAACAGCGCAGGGCCGTTTGCCGGCGATTCACCCGGACGGATCAAGTGGGAAATAGTCGAGTCATTCGAGCCGGAGCTGGACGTATGGGTCATCTCAACCTACCCGTACTTCGCCTTTGATGCCAATACTCCGATTCCTGAAGACTACTATTCACCGCTTCTTTCCCAAACAACTAAACCCCTGGCCATCGGTGAAGGCGGATACCTCTCGGAGAACGCCGGTGCCTTCTATGGATCGCCGCAACGTCAAGTTGCCTACCTGGAAGCGCTCGACAGCCAGATTGGTGAACGATTAGCGTTCTGGATATACTTGATTATCGATGATTTCAATGTCGAGGCATACGCCCGGCATTTGACTGCTCACGGTTCTCCTGCGGATGTTGAGGCGGTTGCATTGTTCGGCACGCTGGGATTGCGTTCTTCTACGGGGGAGCCCAAACCGGCACTTGAAACCTGGGATGAGTTGCGGGATACGGAGTAACTGATACTTAGTTCGTCAGCATGTGAAAAGCCTGGAATACCATCTCTATTATTCGGTTTGTTCTGCTTTCAATTCGCGCAGGAGCTGTTTGAAGCGTTCCTGGTAGACGGATGGCTGTTTCCAGGCAGAGAAATCCATAACCCTGAGCTTCTCAATCTCTTTCAACGGATCAATGCCTTCCGTTGAGCTAAGATAATCCCACTGCAAGATGGTTTCATCGTCTACCAGCCGTACGAGAAAGAGGCTGCGTTTCCCCTCCGAAATCTCCTGTTTTCTGGCTTTGGTGACCTCCGGCTTGATCCAGTCACTCGCCATGCTGTATTCGGATAAGACAATCAGGAGCCATTCATGAAAATGGGTGGATCGATCGATCTCATCGTAAACCTTTTTCCCGGAATGCATGCCGTAAGGGACCATCCAGCAGCGAACTCCTTTATCTTGCAGGTCAATGTACAGCTCATTGGCAAATTCCTGATCTACCACGGAGTAACAAATATAGAGGGGCAGGCTCTGGGGAGACTTTTCGGTAAATAAAGGAATGTGATCGGTAAAAGCGTCGGTCAGGCCGGCTCCCTTCAGGAACTCGACCGGAATTGCCCCTCTCGATATTTGGATGGTATTGGCACCGATGGTTGAAGGCCCCCAGCAGTGTTCAACCGTCTCCAGTCCCTCGGCCTGGCTGAGATCGATCCTGCCGAAGATGGTGGCCCCGATTTTTGCCCGGTAAAAATTTGTCCCGTTTACATTGGCATCGGTGAAGACCACGCCTCCCAGTTTTGATTCACTGAGGTCTGCACCTGCCAGGTTTGCTCGGCTGAGATTCACGCCGATGAGATCGGCCCTGCGGAGAATCGCTTCGCTGAGATCGACAAGAACCATGTTTGACCCTCGAAGGTAAGCTTCGGTGAGGTCGGCCATTGTGAGGTCCGCCATGCTGAAGTTCGTTGCGTCTAGCATGGCACGTGTGAGATCTGTCCTTCTGATGTTTGCTCCGCTGAGATCCGCCCCGCTCAGGGTTGCGTCGCTGACGTTTGCCCGTCGGAGGTGTGCTCCACGAAGCTGTGCTCGGCGCAAATCAGCCCCCTTGAGATTGGCACCCCGCAAGTCCGCTCCGTTGAGGTTTGTTTCAACGAGATTGGCTCCGGATAGATCCGAATCGCTGAAATCAATTCCGCTCAGGTTTGCCTGAGAGAGATCCGCCCCCTCCAGTTTGGCTCGGCGCAAACTGGCTCCCCTCATATTGGCTCCGAGGAACGTTGTTCCCATGAGGCTGGCCCCTGAGAGATCGGCGGTGCTGAGTATAGCCAAAGTGAAATTGGCACCGACGGAATCCGCCCCGGCGAGATCTGTTCCGCTGAGGGTAGCGCCCGTGAGGTCGGCCATCGTGAGGTTAACCCCGCTCATGTTCGCTCCACTCATATTGGCTCCGCCGAGTTTTGCCCCGCCAAGGTCCGCCCCGGCGAGTTCGCAATCCGTCAGGTCCGCACCTTTCAGGTCGGTGGCGGTCAAGTCGGCTTCTCTGAGGTCTGTTTCACTCAGGTTCACCCCGCTGAGGGTCCATTTGCTAAGGTTCGCGCCCGCCAGATCGGGTTTTGGAACGGCCCGTTCTTCGCGCCAGCGATTCCAAACGTGGCTTCCCTGTTTGAGGATTTGGAGGGATTCTTTGCTTACCATAATGCCACCGTCTTAATGGTATAGATGGGATTATATCAGAAACGGTTCATTGCAGCTATTTCCGGCTGGAGCAATCGGGGAATCAGGCTGTTGTCGGGGTCTGATCCAGGTATCATGGGGAATGGAATAGTTGCTAGTAGTTGGGCACGGAGCCCCATTCACTCAGGGGCCAATACGTAATCCATGCTTTGCCGACAATGTTGTCTTCGGGCACGAGTTCCCAACTGGCAGCATCGCGATTGTCACCGACGATATAGTATTTGTTATCAGGAACATGCTGGGCTGGAATTGTTCGGGAACCATCCTGAATATATGGTTCGTCCAGAACTTGCCCGTTAATAAAAACTCTACCGTTTCTTACCGCTATCGTTTCCCCGGGCAAGCCCACTATCCGGTGAATGACGTGGTGCTGTACCCTATCCGAGTAATACACGACTATATCGCCTCTACCGGGTTCATCGAACCAGTAGGCGATCTTACTGATCATCACGAACTGACCGTGATGCAGATTTGGCTCCATACTCTGGCCGCTGACCTCAAAGTTGTATGCGACTGTCCTGATAGCCATGAAGATAACCAGGGCCAGCAATACGGTAATCAGAACCTCACGCGCAATGGTTTTCACTGTCTTGATAAGTCCCCTGCCGGTATTCAAAATGTGATAGAATAAAAGCTAACTTGGAACAGGTGCAGCCAATTAAGTATAGAGTACGGTGCAAGGCTCAGTCAATCAAGCCCTTTCGGGCCGGCAGGTTTTTTCAATCATCTTATGAGGCATACTGATAGCGTATGGCAACGCATGAAGATGAGTTGATCCTCCACAGTAAAGAAGGCAACCTAGAAGCTTACAATCAGATTGTTGAGCGGTATCAGCAGCAGGTTTACAATATCGCCTTAAGAATGCTGGGGAGCCCGCAGGATGCGGAGGATATCACCCAGGAAATATTTGTCCAGGCGTGGAGGGCGCTGCACAGTTTCCGCGGTAAGAATTTCAGAGCCTGGTTGTTGCGGATCGCTTCGAATGCCTGCCGGGATTTTCTCCGCAGCAAACGCTCCCGGAAGGCCGATTCACTGGATGCGATTTTTCCGGAGTACAATCCGATTCCCAGCTCCGCAGAATCGCCTGAAGATTATGCCATGCGAGAGGAAGTCAGCGCGTTGATCGCCCGGCAATTGCTCTACCTTTCGGAGGATCAGCGCCTGGTGGTGACCCTGGCTGATTTGCAGGGATTAAGTTACGAGGAGATTGCTGAGGTGACCAATACTTCGCTGGGCACAGTGAAATCACGATTGAACCGAGGCAGGGCAAACCTTCGTGATCTGTTATTGAAGTATCAGGAACTTTTACCCCACGAATTTCGTCCTTAAAAGTGCAGGGTAGCAGAGGAAGAAATATGTTTGGGAACCGTAGTAATACCGAGTGTCAATCCGTTCGTGAAAAGCTTTCCCTCTATCTGGATAGCCGACTGGAAGGAGTCGAGCGGGATAGGTTAAAGTATCATACCGAGCGGTGTAACGATTGTCGCGCGGAACTGGAATCCGTGGCAGCCACTCGGGAGTTATTGCATCGGATGC
>CAZDMY010000045.1:4313-10474 GCA_964506405.1 uncultured Dehalococcoidia bacterium
GCCTGTAGCCCCGGTGCCGCGGTCTTTCAGGCTGGCGGAAGTGCCTGTCCGCCGATCGTGGTTTCCATTTGAAATGCCCACCCTTTCTCTTGAAGGTTCATTAAGAATGGCTGGAGCGGCTGCGCTCGTTTTACTGGTCGTGATGCTAAGCCTGGATTTCTCGGGCGCGCTAACTCAGAATACAACTGATCCGGAGGGCATCGTGGGTAATTCACCGGAGCCAACCGGTGCGGTTACTGCGGTAAGCCCTACACCAAGTATAACTCCTACCCCGGATCCATCAAATGGTGAAGCGGGAGGCATTCCCGAAGCTTTACCACCGGATCCGAGTGGTGATAAACCGACAGGGATTGCTGTATCGGCAGATCCCCAAATGCAGGAAGGTCCCACGGGAAACAGTATTCCCGATACTTTTGAAGCAGTGGACCGTAATGGAGAGAGCGGGGTGTCTTCCCCCGCACCCCGCTCTTTAACTCCAGGTTGGCTGCTGCCACTGGAAATCGCGGCCGGTGCCGTGGTCTTCATTACCGCCGGTTTTCTCCTTATGGGGAGAAAAAAACATATCATTGGTTAATCTCGCCTATCAGGCGTTATTTACAACCGAATAGAAAAGTTTGTAATCTCTTTCATTTCTGTTGATAGTAAAACAGGAGAGTTGTGTCATGGAACAAAAACCTGAGAAAGGACGACGCAAAGTTGTACGCCGGTCGGTGGGTACGCTCATCGGATTGAGTCTGGCGACGATTGTTGGGTTCATTTTCTGGCGAAGGCGAAGCTCGTTTTGAAGCTGCGAAGGGGTAGGATGGCCAAAAAAGCCGGATGTTTTCATCCGGCTTTTTTAATTACTGACACAGTTCCTCGATTTTCCCTACCGCCTGATCTAAGGCTACCAGTTCCGCCTCCGCCTGGTCTCGCCTTTTGACCTCTATGCTATTTTGCTTAAGGTTTCGTGGACTGACCACAACGCGAATCGGGATGCCCAGCAGATCGGCATCGTTGAATTTCACTCCCGCGGATTCGCTGCGATCGTCGAATAATACCTCAATGCCGCGGTTTTCGAGGTTCGAAAGCAGTTCCAGGGCAGCTTCCACAACCCCCGGCTTGTCCGTATTCAATGCACAGATATACACCTGATAAGGAGCAATACGCATTGGCCACACGATGCCCTTTTCATCGTTGTTGACCTCCACCACTGCTGCCAGAAGGCGCCCCAGCCCGATGCCATAACACCCCATCACGACTGGCTTTTGAGTGCCATCGCGGTCCAGGTACATCGCGGCCAGTTTTTCGCTGAATACGGTGCCCAGCTTGAATGTGTGGCCGACCTCGATCCCGCGCTGCAGTATCATGCGGCTGTTGCACTTCGGGCACGCATCGCCGGCACCGGCCAGCGCGATATCGGTTAAAAGGTCTACGTTGAAATCCCTGGGGTAGTTTGCGTTCTTGAAGTGGGTATCAATTTTATTAGCGCCGACGACGAAGTTGGCGCCCAGGGTTATGGAATCATCCCCAACGACCTTGATGCCGGAAATGCCGATGGGAGAGGCGTAGCCTGCCACGAGGTTTTTCGCTGCCAGTTCATCCTCGGTTGCCAGGCGGAGTTCTATACACTTCAGGGCGTTTTTAAGCTTGATCTCATTCACTTCCAGATCTCCCCGGATAAGCGCCAATACAACCTCATTATCAGCGGTATAGAACACTACCTTCAGGGTCTGGCTGTGAGGCACTCCAATGTAACCGGCCACTGCCTCGATGGTCTTCGCGCCGGGTGTTGGCACCTCCTCAAGTGCCAGTAGCTCTGCGTTCGCCTCCGGGCTCGATTTTTTGAAGGCTGCCCGCTCGGTATTTGCCGCATAGTTGCAAACCGGACAACAAATGATGGTATCTTCACCCGTCTCGGTAATGGCCATGAATTCGTGGGAATCCTTGCCTCCGATCGCGCCGCTATCGGCTTCCACCATGATGGCGGGCAGGCCGCAACGTTCATAGATTCGATTGTAAGCCTGGATCATACGCCCGTAAGTCTGATCCAGTGCTTCGAAATCTGCGTCCATGCTGTACATGTCTTTCATCAGGAACTCGCGGACTCTCAACAACCCGCCGCGGGATCGAGGTTCGTCCCGGAATTTCGTTTGTATCTGGTAAGGAATGGCCGGAAGATCCCGGTAACTTCTAATGTTAAGCCGGGCCAGATGGGTGACGATCTCCTCGTGGGTCGGTCCCAGGCAGAGCCGGCGTTCCCGGCGGTCTTTCAGTTTGAACAGGGATTCGCCGAAGCTATGGTCTCGGCCGGTTTCCTCCCATATCTCCAGCGGTTGAAGCGTGGGCATTAGAATCTCCTGACCGCCGACGGCATCCATCTCGTCCCGGACAATCTGTTCGATCTTTCGGAGCACACGCCAGCCTAAGGGCAGGTATGAATAAATACCGGCAGCTACCTGGTGAATCATACCTGATCTGAGCAGTAACTGGTGGCTGATGGTGTCGGTATCGGATGGGGGTTCCCGCAAGGTCTTGCCGAATAGCTTGGATACATACATTACTTCAGACTCCTTCGTACCACATTCACAAGTGTAACACGATTAAAGTGGATTCTCCACCCTCAAGCCGGTAGTGCTGTGCAAGTCCTTGACTCCCTGTGTTACACCCTATACCATAAATGCAGAGGGAACAAAATGCCAATCTATGAATACATGTGTCGCGGTTGCGACCATCGATTCGATTTACTTCGGCCCCTCAGCCGGGCCGATGAGCGTGCGTGTTGCCCGGAATGCAATCAGGAATCGGAGCGAGTGGTTTCATCATTCGCCTCTTTCTCCAAAGGTGCTGGCGGGGTATCGGTCCCGATCGGCGGGGGCAATCCCTGTGCCGGTTGTTCGTCCGGTAACTGTTCTTCGTGTAATTGAGGGAGTCGGGTCCTGCGCAGGTAGAACCAGGCAGGCACTCCCAGTATCACGCTCATTACCGCGATATCCGCCGTCAGCAGCATGGCTGCATCCGAGAAGAATTCCTCTGGGAACATCATGATCAGGTAGTGCCTTGAAGGATCGAGTTGCCAGAGATCATTCGTGAAGCTGGCCAGGTGAAACCTGAGAAAAAGGCTGTCAAAATCGATGATAGCCCATATTCCCACCACCGCAATAATTATCAATGTAAGTATTGCTCCTCCCAGCAGCCCCTGCATCAATTGACGGAGGAAAGCCCGCTTTTTGGTTAGGAATCCGGCAATAATATAGAGCCCTGCGTATCCCAGCGTAATCCATAGGAGAAGATAGAAGAATTGAATCAACGCCTTTACATCCTCGAGGTGGATTAGTTCCCGCTCGGTGAAGAGATCGATTTCCTGTCCGTTTTTGACGACCTGGATCTGTGGAGATGATCTGTTATTGCTGAAGTAATCTATGAGTTCTTGTGCTGCGTTGCTGAGTTCCTCTTCTTCGATACCAGTCACATCCGTGACGCGGTATTTTTCAAATCCATACTCGTAGAAGTATCTGGCGTTTACCATAAAGCTGACGTTGATACTGATAATCAGGAGGGCGGTGCATATGACAAACAATCCTGCCGGGACTTTATACGGGATACGCCCGGGAAGCCTTTGGATAAATTGAAGGTTTAGTGATCGGATATTCATGATGCAAGAGGAAAAAAAGTGTTTTCGCGGCTGAAGCCGGCGATATTTGGTCGCTAATCAACAGCAGTTGAATGAAGGGTTATTTCTTATTTGGAGCTGACCGGCCGTTAACGGATATTTCCAGGTGCAGGAGCCGCTTCTTCAGTTCCAGTCCGCCACTGAATCCTCCCAGAGACCCGCGATTACTTCCGACCACCCGGTGGCAGGG
Organism: uncultured Dehalococcoidia bacterium; assembly: GCA_964506405.1. GTDB lineage: Bacteria > Chloroflexota > Dehalococcoidia > SZUA-161 > SpSt-899 > JBGLNL01. The sequence goes on from CAZDMY010000045.1 coordinate 8,156, forward strand.
AATGATGATTGGCAACGGATTGCACGCCAGTGCCTTACCCACCGCCTGGCCGCTCTTGGGGCGGCCAAGTTGCTCGGCGATCCAGCCATACGAACGAGTTTCTCCATATGGGATGGTACACGTAGTATTCCATACCGCCTGCTGAAAAGCAGTGCTGGTTCGCAGATCCAAAGGATACGGGAAATCAATTTCCTCGCCGTCGAAGTAGCTTTGAATGCGAGCGGTAAGTTCATTAAATGAGGAGCTATTAGCGGTGGACTTGGGAAGCAGGTCTGCAATCAGTATCATGGCTTTATCAGGGGCAGGCTGAGGCAGCGTAAGCTTACATAAACCCTGCTCGGAGCCGACAACCGACATCCATCCCAACTGCGTATCGAACACACTGTAAAAATATTCCAAGGATCATTCCTCCGGACTAATCCGGTTTACGCCTCGGTTGTATCCTTGATTGTGTCACAACCGGTAAGCCCCAGATATTGATAAAGCCAACGGAAGCGCTCTGATCAAAAACATCCCCTTCATCATAGGTGGCCAGACGCCATTCGTAAAGAGAATGCGGGGATTTTCTCCCGGCGACCACTGCACTGCCTTTGAACAGACGAATTCTAACGGTTCCGGTGACGAAGCTCTGAGTGCTGTTGACAAAGGCATCCAAATCGTTTTTCAGAGAACTGAACCATAATCCATCATAGGTGAGATTGGCATATGTCTGCGCGACGATTTCCTTGAACCGTTGTTGATCTCGTGAAAGCACCATTGCTTCCAGTGAACGATGAGCCTGGAGCAGCACGGTAGCCGCGGGGGCTTCGTATATCTCGCGAGATTTAATCCCGACCAGCCGGTTTTCCAGGTTATCGATTCTCCCCACGCCATGCTGCCCTGCAAGTTCATTCAAATAATCAAGGAGCGTCACGCCGTCCATCTCCGTACCATCAATACTGACCGGTACGCCCTGCTTAAAACCGATTTCCACGTAAGCCGGCTCGTCCGGTGCCTGGCTGACCGAACTGGTGTACTTGTAGATTTCCTCCGGGGGTTCATTCCAGGGGTCCTCCAGGACGCCACATTCGATACTCCTTCCATAAAGGTTCTCATCGATTGAATAAGGGCTTTCCGAGGTTACCGGGATCGGGATCGAGTGTTTTCTGGCGTAGGCGATCTCTTCTTCTCGGGTCAATCCCCACTCGCGGGCCGGGGCGACGATCTTCAGTGCCGGGTCGAGCGCGTTAATGCTCACATCGAACCGAACTTGATCGTTGCCCTTACCGGTGCAGCCGTGAGCCACGGCCGTGGCTCCTTTCTGGTGAGCGGTATCAACAAGAAGCTTTGCGATCAAAGGACGGGCCAGGGCGGTGGCCAGGAGATACTGCCCTTCGTAGATGGCGTTCGCCCGAAGGGCGGGAAAAACGTAATCACTGACAAAAACGTCCTTGGCATCCACAACCAGCGATTCGATGGCGCCGACATCGAGGCCCCGCTGGCGGATGGACGGATAATTCCGTTCCATCCCGATATCGATAGCTAAAGCGATGACCTCGTAACCATAAGTTTCTGCGATCCACTTGATAGCCACCGATGTATCAAGTCCACCGCTGTATGCCAGTACTATTCTATCCTTCAAGAATTGAGCCTCCGGTAAAGGTATGGCTACATTGTATCATTGAGATGCGCCTAAGGGCAACTCACTTGACACTGACTCTTGCCCCGAATATGATGGCCTCAGCAGGTCCAGCCGAGGAGGATTATTAACGTGGCATACGAAACGATTATCGCAGAAAACAAAAACGGGGTGGTTTGTATAACCCTGAATCGCCCGGAAGTGATGAATGCCTGGAATCCGCAAATGGCCAGGGAAGCAGCAAATGTGTTTGAAAGCATCGAGAGCGATGATAATGCCCGGGTAGTGGTATTGACCGGAGCGGGCAGAGCGTTCTCATCCGGTGCGGACGTGAACCGTCTCCGAGATACTGCAGAGGGGAGAGTTCCTTTCCTGGAGACAACCGCGGGCACCGTGCTGGCGGGTCAAACCAGCCTGTTGACCGCGGTGGATAGTATTAGAAGATTGAGCAAGCCGGTGATTGCAGCAATAAACGGCATGGCTGCCGGGGCCGGATTATCGGTTGCTTTGGCATGTGATATCCGGCTGGCGGCCGAGGATGCCCGTTTCACTATGGCGTTTGTCAAGCGGGGCCTCATTCCGGATCTGGGGGGAACTTATCTGTTACCCCGCCTGGTTGGACCTGGTATTGCCGCCAAACTGATATTTACCGGTGATGTAATCGATGCCCAGGAGGCGGCGCGAGTCGGCCTGGTGGATGA
>CAZDMY010000045.1:10484-11733 GCA_964506405.1 uncultured Dehalococcoidia bacterium
GGAGGTGCTTTCTAAAGCGATGGAACTGGGAGCACGGATTGCCGAGAATCCTCCTCTGGCGGTACGAATGGCCAAGAGAACATTATACCGGGGGATGAATGAAACCGATTTGCGCTCGCAGATGGATTACGAGATTTTCGTCCAGGGAGGCCTGATGCAGACCGACGATTTCCAGGAAGGGGTGGTTTCATTTTTCGAAAAGCGAAAACCTCACTTTCAAGGCAAATGATCTCAATTCATCGGTTCAGCAAACCTATTTCCCGTTTCCCAGATTGCCTGCCGGGAGGTTTAAAATTCATTCCGGCAATTGCCCTCAATATCGAAAAACAGCGGCCCTATGCAGGGCCGCTGTTTTACCGATTCAGGTCGATTTCTTCGACTACTAATCTCGGCGGACTTTAGTTGCCTCAGCCTTGATGGCTGCTACTTCTTTCTCGGTAAACAACCGCCACCCGTTCCGGTCCTTCAGTTCGACGTCCTTGATGATCCCTTCTCGGATCCAGCGGAAAAGAGTCCCCCGGCTGATTCCCGCAATCTCGCACGCCTCCGAGGTCAGATAGTAGTTTTTCCCCTTGATTTCCTTTGGCATGTAATCCTCCTTCCTTCGGCCTTTTAAAGGCTCTTACTTCTTGAGTACACTTTTCGACCTTATCATCGCCTGATATTATTCTACCAGATATTGGGTACTATTTGGCAAGTATTATGTTTGGGAATATCGTAATTTCCGTTGGGCTGTATTTGGACAGTATGCTATACGCCCTGTGATGCTCAGGTATGCAGTTCCAAGATGTCGCCATCCTGAATAACATGATCCCTTTTCACCCGCTGGCCGGGAAACTTGCCGGATCCCCAAATGAGAGCATATTTCAGATTGCGGCGAAAATCCTTATGGACCGCCTCGGCCGCTTCCTCAAGAGTGCTCCCCTTCTTAACAACCATGGGATCGTTCATATCCGCTTCCACATCCGGCGATTTGGTATAAACCCGAATTATTTCCAGTGTATCAAAGGCTGTCCTTCGCAGGTCCTCTAATCCGGTTCCCGTCTGAGCCGAGAGGATGATAACCGGAACCTGTTTTTCGTATGTGGACAGCAACTGCGCGCTGTTTTCTCCTGAGATGTCCAGATCGCTTTTGGTCCCGACAATAATCGCCTTTTTACGGGATACGATTTCTTCGGAAATATCCTCGAGCCCCTCGATGCTGGTCCGGTAATTGGCCAGCAGTTCGAGAACTTCTTGAGTTTCCGCC
>CAZDMY010000046.1:0-11624 GCA_964506405.1 uncultured Dehalococcoidia bacterium
CGCGTTTGACATGCCCATCTCTATGGTGCCAATAAGATACTTGAAATCGCGGAAATCGTTGCTTGAGGCAACCGATCCGAAAATGGCGGGGGTGCCCGGATTTACTAACTGGGAGAGGCATACTTCGGCGAGCGAATCCACCGTCTGGATCACAACGTTCCCGGCAATAGTAACCGGGGAGGTGGTGCCGCACAAAGGTTCGGAAGGGAGCGCAATGGGAATGCCCGCCTGCGCCGCCGTGACGATCATATCCCCGTATTTTTCATCGATATTCATCGGGCTGATCGCACACAGAATAATGGAAATAACCGGCTCTTGCCGCAGTTTCTCTGCCGAACCCGCCACAATAGAGCCCATGCGAATGACGTTATCGAGGCCTTCGAAAGTATAAACGCCGCCCATGATATGTTTGGCTGTGTTATCCAGCCCGGCAAAAAAGCGGTTTACATCCACGATTTCCGGGGTGAGATCGGTTGGATACGTAGGCAGTAGGAAGAAGTGAATATTTTCCAACCCATCGATCAACCGGGCCAGATTCTTCAGATCTTCAAGCGTGGACTTGCGCCGTTCTCCGGTTACACCGTCAATAATGTGAAGGGCAGTACCGCCCGTTCCTGCATAAACTCGGGCACCACCCAGATGAAGGTGGTAATCCGGATTGCGCGCATACAGGGTCACCTCTGCGGGGGCTTTTCCCACCAGCTCCATGACCATGTCTCGAGGCATTTTTACCAGATGTCCATCGACGCCGGCTCCCGCCTGCTTGAAATAATCCAGCGCCCGATCCGAGTTTACCTGGATCCCGACTTCCTCGAACACTCGCATAACCGTATCGTGTATCCTATTGATTCCCTCTTCCGTAAGCGGTTTGTAAGAGCCGCCCTCTATTCCCATTCTTGTCATAATTACTTCCTATATCCTCCTCCAGAGGCATGCTGTTTTTTCACATTCTTTACATGGCGTGTAGGTGGCGATATCGCTATCCTGAGGGCCGATACCGATGATTCCCGAAACAGATTTCTCCGGATTCATCATGTAATCTTCACTCAGGTTGATACCCGGATTCGAATTGCCCAGTGCGGTGAAAACAGCTTTCTGCTGGTTGATATTCCAATCACAATAACCGGGACTGAATCGCCGGCTGATAGCGAGGTTCTGAAGATGCGCCATTTCGCCGATAATGCCCTGAACAAAATCAACTGCCTTTTCGGTGACACATGAACCGATTGTATCGAGAATAAAAGCTTCCAGTATAAGCCCTTTGTCACCGAGTTCGTCCGCCTTAGTCTCCAGCCGGCTTCCGATAGTCACCCCAAACGCCGCGACTTGCGTACATCGCTTTAGAACCTTGCTGATCACCTGACTTTCCAAAAACAACTGATTGTCGATCTGCACCACAGGTCCATTAATGTTCTGTATTTTAAGTATATTGTAAGCATATGACGGGTCGATTAATGTCCTGGCCACCCGGATGTACTCGTCAATGAGGGAGGCGATCCGCGGCGAAATATCTGCATCAACTGTGTAACCGATGCGATTCTCGACTTCCCTGCTGGTTATGTGAAAGAACGATTCTAATCTAATATGATGTCCTGTCTTTTCCATTGTCAAGTCCCTTTATCAAACGGGATTACGTATTTGTCATATGGTCGCATTACATTTAAGGGGCTAACTAATGAAGAAGTCTTTATTCGGCGGGTGAGCAATATAGAGCAACTCCACGAATCAATCACAATGTGAGAAAGCAAAACGCTAACGCCTGAAGCTTAACCAGTAACACCCCAACCCGGGATTGAATTTGCCTTCGCTTCCACGCCAAGCGCTACCGTAATTGTTCTCACTGCTTGCTCAACCTCCGTAACCGGTTCGAAGTTTGCTTATTATATCATAAGGTCGAAAACACTGTCCAGTGAAACCGCTTACGTTTGGTTGTTCAACATGGACTCGTGATGTAGCGTTATGTTAACTTCTTTCCCCATTATTGCCGGCTGGTTCATTAGCGTGAGCCCAAATGATGACAACCAACATTCAGTAGCCCGCCGTATTAATACTTGGTGTGAAGCTGAAAAACTGTCGGCTTACATCTGATTGCTCGTTATCACCTTTTAATTCGTGTGCTGAAGGCACATTATGTGATAGAATTATTGTATTGTTATGTGAAACAAGGGAGGAAAGAGAACATGTACAGCTTTAGATTTTCCGTGTTGACTACCGTGATCGTATGCGCCTTTCTGGCAAGCCTGTTTCCATTAGCTTCGATTGCAGTAGCGGCGGATAACATCACCATTTCAGCCGAATACGGGCCGCCTGATACCGCCAATACCTGGCAGAAATTCACGATCCCGCTCACCGCGGATACATTCGACACCGATGCTTCAACCTTCAATCAGGTTATGTCCAGTGTTACGCAATTCCGCATCAGAACCGAGATGCACAACGGCCATGATTGGGGTGCACTTGATGACGTGTCTATAGGCAACCAGTACTCGAGCAATTTCAACAGCAGCCTTGAAGGATGGTCCGCCGCAGGCGATGGCACAATGGAGTGGGTCCCAACGGGCGGCACCAGCGGCGGATATCTTCAGATCAGCGACTGGGCCACTGGCGATTGGCACTGGGCAGTGGCTCCCCCCAACTGGTCCGGCAACTGGAGCAACCTGATCGGATCTTCAATCAGTTTTTACATGAAAACCAATCATCCCAGTTACAGCGCAATCATAGAGATAAAGAGTGACGATTCTCAGTGGCTGACCCTTTCAGCAGATCCCATGCTGGTCCCGCCTGGAGGGACATCCATCGTGACCGTCACACCAAATCCCGTACCGGCTCAACAGCTAAGCGTTTCCCTGAATTCCTCCGATACGGGCTGCATCACTGTCCCTTCATCTATGACAATCGGAGCCGGTCAGTTGGGCGGCCAGTTTATCGCAACAGCAGCGCCCGGAGCGGATATCGAATGTGAATCAGTGATTAAAGTCTCTGCTTCGGGATACACTAATTCTCTCATTACGTTGAACATTGGTGAAGTGCCGGATAGCGGCGGTGATGGCGATATCGGGCTTTCCTGCAGTGACGGGGACAACGAAGAAGGCGGGTGCTGCTGTTTTCACGGTGAACATACCTATATGTTTGATCCTGTTTGCGTTTCCTCCGTTACGGTGAAATTCGATACCGGTCGTGGACTCGGATGTCAAAGCAATGTGGAATTTCAGGTCTATGATGGCTCGCTATGGAGCGACGTCGGCCAATATCAGGCAGTATCCTCTTCAGGAGGGTCTGAATTATATGTTATAGAAACGGAAGTTCCGGTTGGCCAGACGGTTTCAGGTTTTAAAATCTCGGATGGCTGTACCTGTTGCATCGATTCATCAAGTATAGTTTTACACACAGCGTCCGCCAGCGATGGGAATGACTGTGATTCAAAGGGTACGACCGGCTCCGGTGACAGCGGAGGCAGTGGCGGAGGCCCCGATTCGGATGGTGACGGTATTCCGGATAGCCAGGACCAGTGCCCCAACACACCCGCAAATACCAGCGTTGGGAGCGATGGCTGCCCGAGTGCAGCAGCATCAGCAAACCTTGTGGTAGAATCCCGAACCGTTACCCCGGGAAATCAGGTGACGGTACCGGTCAAACTGCAAAATGTCAGCGACGTAGCCAGCCTGAATTTCAACATCTCTTACAATGCCGGCTTAGTAAAAGTAATCAGAGTGGACAAAGGCTCACTGCTTTCCGGAATTGCGTTCGTAGCGAATACGAATGAATCCGGCATTATTCGGTTCGGATTCGCTACGGAAAACTATGTGGATGGAACGGGTCCCATCGGCCATATCGTATTTGAAGCCATTGGAAGTGCCGGGAGTTCGAGCCCTCTTACCGTATCCGGCGTTGAGGCAACCAATTCATCCGGAAATTCCATCTCTCTTAGCACCCAGAACGGCACCGTCACTATAAGCGGCAATCGCATTCCGGGCGATTACAATGGCGACGGCCTGGTTACGGAACTCGATGCTCTGGCAGCGCTAAGGATGTCGGTCAAACTACTGGCCGAAGATCTTATTCTGGATATGGACCAGAACGGGAGAGTGACGGCTGAGGATGCCCGCCGGATACTCTCGATCGCAGTCCGGGGCAGCTAGAGAATTGAGATAAATACAGGAGGCAATCCATGAAAGCAATATTGGCACTCATAGTTGTAGTAATCATCGCGGCGGTTGTCGTCGTATTCTTTATCCTCGGCGGATCGGATGATGAAGACGGGGGTGAGATTGCAATTGCCGTTCAGGTGAAAAACGCGGATAATCTTGGCGCTATTCATATTGAACTCGTGTATGATGCCGCCATTCTTGAGGCTTCGGAAGTGAAACTTGGCGATCTGGGAGAAAACGGGCAGGTTGATTACGACCTGGCCACACCCGGCAGAGTGGTTATCGGGGTCATCGATGCGATGGGCATGAACGGCTCAGGGGATATCGTGGAGGTGAGCTTCGATGAAAAGAAAAGCGGACGCAGCCAGCTTAATCTTGAGAACGTGATGGCTACCGACGCTGAGACGCTGTACGATCTTGTTGCTATAACATCATCCGGTTCGATTGATACCGAAGAGGGGACCAGCAAAGCCCCGGTTATCAACCTGGGACCTTGATATTGAATTATCCTTAACAATACCCTGCTCAAATCCCGGCAGCATCCAAGCACATGCAAGCTAAAGGTAAATACAGGGATAAGCACAGTTTATGTTAAGAACAGCAAGCGTTACCTCCTACAAACCAGGATTACGTAGCGCTCAAAATGCTTTCGGCGACCATTCCATCGGTGATGAGGATATCGTAGCAACGGATATCAGGTGAAAGTGAGGCGGTAATCGCTTCGATGTTATCGCTTCCGGCCGATACGGCGATGACATGCTTACCCGGCATTCTGGTCATCTGCTTTAAATGGTCAAGCGGAATGGTAATAATATCGTTCAGCCCCTTGAATTCGTTCCTCAGCACATGTTCGGAATCGAATGCCTGAAAATTAATCTGCCCTTTGGATCGTTTTTTCATCTCGGTGATATCTGTATTGTAATACCGAAGTATGGCTTCTGCCCGTTTGTCGATATACTTGAAAGTGCCTATTTCAACGAGGAAAATATCCGCATCCATGGCTTCGTTAAACGGTTCCCTTATTCCGTTGCGTTCAAGGATATCGTATTTCTGTTGCTGCGTGAGCTCTTTATCATCGACAGGTGATATTTGGAAATTGAATGCCTGTACATCTCCACCATACTTGGCCCGCATAGCTGCTACCAAACCATAGGGGAAAAACTCGACCACCTGAGAGGCATTGGCTTTCAAACCCAATTCCATCACAGCCATCGGGTACAGCCGAAGATCGCGAAATCGGCGGGGAGTAAGGTTCTCAACCATCTGAGTGAGCGTCGTGCCGGAAGCCACCGCCACTTTTGAGCCGTCCCGCACCAGCCACTCGAAATATCTTGCCGCAGTGATCCCGACACTTCTTCTTATGCTCGGGCCGTCATCACCAATGGTGGGCACTACTACGGCGTCAAACAACTCAAAGCGGTCTCGGATAGCAGCTTCCAGTTCAGGGTTTCGTGGGGGAGATACTTCGACGGTGACCTTAATCATCCCTTCTCTGCTGGCCCGGTCCAGTAAACGCGACACTTTCGCCTCGGACATACTTAATGCGCTGGCGATCTCTTTCTGGGTTACCCTCGGCCTGGAATAACGTTCCCAGACACATCGCCACATATCGAGCTGGTCTGTTGCAGGCCCTGGCTTTCTTGACATTTCTTTAAACTACTTCCTCGTGGAGTCGGGCCGCCAAGGTTGTTTTACAAAAATATTTTCTGTTTCTCAGCGTACTTTACGTCTCTGCGAGATAGAGGCTCTTGACGAACCTATTATAACTCAATTTTTATGATAATGCAAGAAATCTCATGATAATGAAATCTATTGACAGTTACCGGTACTTCTGATATTCTGAGTGTACAGGATTGTTCGTGGTAAAAGAACAAAGTCTACCATCGAAAGTCGGGTTTGGCGGAATTCGTTTGCAGTAAATTGTGGGATTGGATTTCTGAGATCGACTTAATATTTTGATTATCATACTTTTAACTATTGGGTTTAAGGCAATAGTCTGTTGACATTGTGCCAACAAGCGTCTATGGGAGTTTGAAATGAGGTATGCAGAGACGGGGATTAATCTGGAAATCGATTTGACCCGAGGGAACATCGAGAAGGTCGCAACCGACCCGAGGGACACCGAGATGTATCTGGGTGGTCTGGGTACCAACGCCAAGATTTTATGGGACAGGGTACCTCCTGAAATTGAACCCTTTTCTCCCGACAATTTGCTCATATTCAGTGCCGGCCTTCTGGTCGGCACGCCTGCCCCCAGTGCCAATCGAACCATCATCTCGACAATTTCCCCTCAGACTAATTTGATGGCATTCTCAATGGCGGGCGGATTTTTTGCACCGGAACTCAAACATGCCGGCTACGATAAGATAATCTTTCGCGGAAAGTCCCCTGAATGGGTTTATTTATGGGTAAACAACGGCAAGGTGGAATTGCGCGATGCCAGTCATCTGGCAGGTAAAGGGACATATGAAACAGCGGAAATTATTAAGGAGGAGCTGAAGGAGCCTAAAGCACAGGTGGCCACCATCGGCCTGGCCGGAGAAAACCGGGTCTATTTTGCCTCCATCGAGATAGAGAAGTCCAGTTGCAGTCGACTCGGTGTGGGCGCCATTATGGGGGATAAACGAGTAAAGGCCGTAGCTATTCGTGGAACCAGAGACATTAATGTTGCCCGGCCGGCTGAATGTTTTCAGCTTTGCACCGAACTACTGCAGACCATGAAGCACCGGCTGGCTAACCCGCTTCCAGGGTTTGATCATATGATTTCTACGCTGGGGCCCCAGGCGCTCTCACACGCTGATGATGGGTTCCATATCAATAATTTTGCCTGGGGAAATGCCCGCGAACGCAAAAAAGGTCATTGGACCGATGAATTTGCGGCGAAGTGGGAAGCCGATCAGGAAGAAGTCAAGGAGCGGCACATCAGTTGCTATAACTGCCCGACAAAGTGCGGTGGAATCATTAAACACCCGGATTTTGGCAGATATCCGATGAAGTGCTACTCGAAACTCACCTATCCCATGGCTGCCTATGCAGACCTGGAATTTGGCTTCAAAATGATAGGGATCGGTCAGCACCACGGGGTCGATGGATACACCGCGCCGCAGGTTATGGCTTTCGCAGTTGAGCTTTACGAAGATGGTATTCTGACCGATGAGGATATGCCGGGATTCCCGACTGACAACGAAGAGAGGCACTTCTGGCTAATGGAGAAGATTGTCCGGCGGGAAGGTATCGGAGATATTCTGGCCGATGGGGTCTACTGGGCAGCCCGCCGGATTGGCAAGGGGGCAGAGGCCTACGATCATAATACGATCAAGAAAAACGAGCAGATGTTCATCAAGCTGGGAACGCTGAACCCCCTTTACTATCTGCTGTATTCGACCGGTGAGAAACTGACCATCACCCAGATTGAGGGGCAGATCCCTCAGATGCCACTCGACCCGGAAGACAGAAAGGCATTTGTGAAAGACTGGATACATATACCGAAAGGCAAAGAGGAGAAGTTTAAAAAATTCATTCTGGAGTGGGGAGATGATGATAACAAATCTCCATACTATCCGGATTCCGATATGTTAAATGAAATTGTTGACTGGCAGGAGGCGATGCACTACATCGATGACGCTACCGGAGTCTGTGCCGGTGCGTCATCATTCATGTGTAAGCCTCCCTATCATATTCACAATTATCCACTGATCATTTCAGCAGCAACCGGTATCGATTTTGATGAAGACAGTTTATGGAAACTGGCTGCCAGAGACCGAAACCTGATCAGGGCCATCAATATTAGAAGGGGCATGAAGAAAGAGGAAGAACGCCCTCCGGATGACCACTGGAAGAAGCGGTTCCCTGAGTATGAGGCGAAGCTCCTGGATAATTACTACAAGTTCAAAGGCTGGAATAACCAAGGGGTTCCCACGAAAGAATACTTGCATGAACTGGATCTGGATTATGTCGCCGAAGACCTGGAACGGAGAGGGTTATACCAGGGCGAGGTAGAGGCGGAAACCCAAAACGAGGCTGAAACTCAAAACGATTAGGGAATCTGATAATGAAAAAAGTCAAGAGAATAAAAATTGACGCTGACCTGTGCAATGGCTGCCGGGCATGTGAGATGGCCTGTTCAGCCTTCCATGCCGAACCCAAATACAGCAGCATGAATCCGGAAAAGTCAAATATTCGAGTAATCTATGATATACGCCGAAATCTTTTTGTTCCGGTACTGGCCGGTCCGTATGCCGAAGCTGAGTGTGCGGGCAGAGACCAGTACATCATTGACGGCAAAGAATATGACGAGTGTGCCTTCTGCAGAGCTGCCTGTCCATCCAGAGAGGTTTTCCATGATCCTGATTCCGGGTTGCCTCTGAAATGCGATATGTGTGAAGATGAACCTCCGCTGGAAGAGCCCCTCTGTGTGCAGTGGTGCATTACGGATGCCCTCACTTATGAAGAGTGGGAAGAGGAAGAAGAGGAAGAGACGAAGCTCGACGACATAGAGGTAGGATTGGAAATGCTGGCCAATAAACACGGACTGCAGAAGGTTATGGATACACTTGCCCGACTGTCGCTGGCTAAGAAGGGCGAATACGTCGAGGCGAAGGAATAGGATTGAACCATGGAAATTGTAGCACCCTTCGATGAAGCAATTGATGCCATCAAAGAGGTAGGGGGAGAACAGTTCAAGTTCTGCTATCAATGCGGACTGTGCGATACGGTTTGTCCGTGGAATAAGGTTACGAATTTCAGTATGCGCAAGCTGGTTCGGGAAGCTACCTTTGGTTTGACGGAAATCGAGGGTGAGGAAATATGGCGTTGTACTACCTGCGGGAAATGCCCGCAGAGATGTCCCAGGGATGTAAAACAAATAGAATCGGGGGTGGCATTACGCAGGCTTGCTACGCAATACGGGGTTTTCCATCCCGTGGCACGTCCCCTGCGCAGCGTAAGCGGAAGCCTTGCTGGTGCAGGTAATCCATTGGGTGAAGAACGGGGAAAAAGGGCAAACTGGGCTAAGGATCTTTCCGTCAAGACCTTTGACGAGGAGACCGAGTTCCTCTATTTCCCCGGCTGTTATCTCAGCTACGATGCAAGAATGAAAAAGGTCGCTGCCGCTACCGTAAACATACTGAATGCCGCAGAGGTGGATTTCGGAATACTCGGTACCGAGGAGAATTGCTGCGGGGAAAGCATCCGCAAGACGGGTGATGAGGATGTTTTCAAACGGCTGGCCAAGGAAAATATCAAGAACTTTGTCGAACATGGGGTACATAAAATCCTGGTTTCTTCTCCGCATTGCTACCACACCTTCAAAAACGAGTATCCTGAATTCAATGTAAACTTCGAGATCATACATATGTCTCAGTTCTTGTTACAGCTCATCAAAGAAGGTCGCATTACTCCGAAAAACGAATACCTGAAGAAAGTGACATACCATGACCCGTGTTATCTGGGCCGGCACAACAATATCTTTGATGAGCCCAGGGAGGTTCTGGGAAGCGTTCCCGGTCTGGAACTGGTAGAAATGGCCGACTTCCGTAAGGATAGTCTATGCTGCGGTGGAGGCGGTGGCCGGATATGGATGGATACACCAAAAGAAGAGAGATTCTCGAATTTAAGACTGCAACAGGTTAATGATGCAGGGGCCGAAATCCTGGCTACTTGCTGCCCCTACTGCATCATCAACTTCGAAGACAGCAGGTTAATTATGGAGGGTTGCGAAGAAATTCAAATTAAAGACATTACGGAGATCATACAGGAAGCCATCTAGATAATAGCTAACCTGGAAATGCAGGAGACGATTGGCGTATCTTATATGGAAGACCTCGCGCAGCAGATACTTTGTGATCGCTTTACAGACAATGGGTGGGTGAATACCTCCACTCATGTACCGGTGGAGAAGAAGATCTCAATTTTTGTCAATCGCCAGGAATTTGTCAATATGCTGTGTACGCCGAGCGATCTGAATTTTCTGGTGGTCGGATATCTTTACGGAGAGGGAATCATCTCCGGAGTCAGCGATGTGACTAGTATTGATGTATGTGAAGACGAATCGGAGGTAGATGTAAGGCTGACCGATACCGAAGTTGTTTTGCCTCAAATACGCACGCTGACCTCCGGTTGTACGGGTGGTGTCGCCTTTAAAGCCGAAGGAGAGAAAGTTCAATCCGATCTTATCGTCTCGCCCGGAGAAGTATCATCCCTGATGAAGAAGTTTCAGGAACAAATGGACTTGTATCGTATCAGCGGGGGTATTCACACCTCAGCCCTGGCCGATACTGAAAACCTGCTGGTGGTCGCTGAGGATATCGGGCGGCATAACACACTGGATAAGATTCTGGGCGAATGTCTTATGAAGGGCTTGGAAACCAGGGACAAACTGATCCTGTGCACCGGACGCGTTTCTTCCGAGATGCTTGTGAAAGCATCCCGGATACAGGCTCCGATTATCGCCTCTCTGACATCACCGACGGGGCGCGCTGTTTCACTCGCCCGGGACCTGGGAGTTACGCTGGTTGGTTATGCCCGCGGCAACCGCCTGACGGTATATGCCCACCCGGAGCGGCTTGGCCGTTAAATATTAATGTATTCATGCTATCCGGCAACCAAATAGAAGAGAGACTTGCATACTAATTTCATTCCCGTCCGCATGCGGCGGATAAACTCCGGCGGGAATCCAGGGTGATGAGTGGAAGTAGATTCCGGCTCGGTGGCCGGGATACAAAGGATATACACAATATTGGGTTTAGGAATAATTAGATGGAACAGGAAAAAATTGAACAGATCATAGAAAGCATGGCTGGCAACAAATTCGGTGATGTCATGGTGGTGGGGGGCGGAATCAGCGGGATTCAGGCATCTCTCGATCTTGCCACCGCGGGCTTCAAAGTCTATATGGTGGAGAAATCTCCTGCCATCGGCGGCCATATGGCCCAGCTCGATAAGACGTTTCCCACCAACGACTGCTCTATGTGAATACTCGCACCCAAACTGGTCGAGGTCGACCGGCAAACCAATATAGAGGTCCTGACCTATACTGAGGTTGACAGGATTGAAGGGGAAGCGGGAGCTTTCAAAGTCACCCTGACCAAAAAGCCCCGGTACATCATCGAGGATAAATGCGTGGGCTGTACTGCCTGTGTAGAAGCATGCCCGGTCAAGTTTCCCGATCCATTCAATCAGGAAATATCCAATAACAAGGCCGTCCATATATATTACTCACAGGCGGTTCCGCTTGTTGCGTATATCGATGAGAGCTGTCTTTACCTCAAAGAGAAGAAGTGCTTCATTTGTGAGTCAATATGTCAGAATGGTGCCATCGATTTCTCTCAGCTACCGGAGAGGGTGGAGATAGAGGTAGGAGCCATCATTCTGGCTCCGGGGATGGAACCGTTTGATCCCAACAAGTTGAGCGAAGACTATGGGAACCATCTACCTATATCAGCGCACTCAATTGTGATGGGCGGAAATGTCCGTGTT
>CAZDMY010000047.1:0-393 GCA_964506405.1 uncultured Dehalococcoidia bacterium
TTCTGGTGCTGGGGGCAGCGGTGGCTACAACGGCGGTATCGGCCCCGGATGCGGTGCCCGCGATAGCGATCACCTTTTCCTTCGCTTCAATACATCCTCCGTCGCAAGCCATCATGGTGATCTCCACGCACACCTTCATTCCCTGCCCGAAGATGCGCAGCAGATTGCCCATCACCTCGGGTGTTTTGCTGCCGTATAACTGATCTGTATGAAACAGCATCGTTCCGAAGTGAACCTGGTGCCCGTTGGACCTGATTTCTTCCGCCAGTTCTTTCGAGAACGGCTGCTCATCAGCAAACCCATATTGCCAGGGGACAACGATCAGTTCCAGTCCGTCCAGGGCCTGCATTGCTGCTTTAGCCGTTTCTCCCCGGGTGGAAGCCAGGACAACCT
>CAZDMY010000047.1:403-11597 GCA_964506405.1 uncultured Dehalococcoidia bacterium
CTTCTTAATACCTCTTGCCTGGGCTCGTTCCTGCACCAGTTTCAGCACATCGCTGGTATTCGCCTCGCCTTTGCTTTCAAAATAGGTGATTTTTTCTTCCATTTGCGCTCTCCTCTCAACCGTATGGAACCGTTGACTTTCGGACGGCCCTTATCTTATCCCAGGATACCTGAAAGGTCAACGGGAGGGAGGGATATCTGCTTCCCTGATAAACATAGATTTCACAAACTGAATAATAGATTGCTGAGCCATGCTATTGCCTTTTCACCCTGATCGGTAATATAATCGGGGTTAAGGTTACAAAGGTCAATCAAATTTAGTTCATTGATCGACGTAGAATGCCGGAAATGAGAATTCGGATAATCATTACTCTACCGTTTCTCTCGACATGCCTGGTGGTCATCCTGTTCGCTTTAGTAGCATCGGTTTATGCCACGGGACTGGATGCTAAAGACGACAACTTCGAAACTACAGAAGATACCATTGTTGAAGGGAACGTACTGGCTGATAACGGCAACGGTCAGGATGAGGGCTCGGGAATGCAACCGCTCACCATAATTGCGGTAAACGGCACCGATCAGGTCGGCCAGGAAATCACTCTCGAAGACCCGAATGCTTTGCTGACTATCAGCGCTAGCGGCGCGCTTACCTATAAGCCTGCCGGCCAGTTTGAAGCCCTTGCCCAGGGACAGTCCGATACCCATTCGTTTACATATACCATTTCAGATGGACAAAGCCAGACGGATACCGCCACGGTGATGGTTACCATCAATGGGATCAACGACGCACCGGATCTGGAAGACGGCGGGGAGCCGGATTACTCCTTTCCTTCTGTCACAGTAGATGACGACGGTTCGGGATCGGAGGTGACCGTTTCTACGATCCTGGGCACTAGATTCTCGGATGTTGATAATAACGCACTGGCGGGGATTGCCCTCACCCAGACCTCGGGGAATGGCATATGGCAATACAGTCCGGATGGGGTGATCTGGAGTGATATCGGCTCAGTCAGCAATTCGCAGGCACTGGCCCTGGAGGATGACGATACTATCCGCTATGTCCCCGATGGGTCGAATACCGAAACGGCGGGGGTTACCTTCCGCGCCTGGGATCGTACGTCGGGCTCCGCCGGGAACAAATTGGATGCTGGAATCAATGGCGATACTACAAGTTTTTCAGAAGCAACCAATACTGCCAGCCTGAATATCACCTCCAGCCTCGATCCTGTATTGGAGGGCCTTGTCAGCTCAACCACTATCCATGAGAACGATGAACCTTCGATTATAGACAGCGATGTAACTCTTCTCGATCCGGCCAGTGCGGGTTTTGGCGGCGGGAAGCTTACCACCACCTTTAGTGCAGAAGGTTTGTTAGACATTAATACTGGCACCCTGAGTCCGTTTACCCTATCAGGTGTACAAATACTTCACAGTGGCACGGCGATTGGCGAGATCACCGAATTCACAGAGACCGGTGGGGAAATGGCCTTCTTTGCTGGCGCGACCCGCCAGATTATTGAGGAACTGATCGAGAATCTGACTTATGAAGTAGTATCCGATGACCCAACTACCCCTCATACGTTAACGATAACCATAACCAACAGCCTGGGAGGATCCACCGGCGAGCACAGCGTTACGATCAATATCGTTCCTGAAAACGACCCACCAGTTGCGGTTAGCGATGTTTATGAGGTCGTAAAAGGCGGAACCCTGGTAGTGACCGCGACCGACAGCGTGCTGGCCAATGACAGCGATCCGGACAGCACCGGTCTAACTGCTGTATTGGTTGATATGCCCGGTTATGACCCTGCCTTTACACTCAGCGAAAGTGGTACTTTTATGTATCATCACGATAACAGCGATACGACCGCAGATACCTTCACTTACCGGGCCAGTGACGGTGAACTGGATAGCGGTACGCCGACAACCGTCACCGTGAATATCATTTCACCGCCAGTTGTCACCAGTCCCGTGTCATCTCAAATTGAGAAAAATTCCGCAAAACTGGGGGCGACCGTGGAAAGCGACGGCGGATCTGCAACCAACGAAACAGGTATTGTCTGGACCGATACTGCGACGAACCCCGGCTCGTTTTCCTATTCAGGCACAGCCACTTCTTCAACGGCCCAGACCGGAGCATTTACCGTCTCCCTGACTGGCTTATCACCGGATACCGTCTATTACTATCGTGGCTATGCCCGTAACAACGCCGGGATCAGCTACACCGAAGAGAGCCAGTTCCGAACCATCAAGGGATACGATTACGGTGACTCACCGTCTACTTATCCAAAAGCCTGGCACAAGGTTACGACCGGTGGATTATATCTGGGTTACAAGGTTGACGTGGAATCCAACCACCAGCCCGATTCGGATGCGATGGGAGACGATTCCCACGGCGTTGATGACGAGGACGGGATCACTTTCCATTCAGATACATTAACTCCCGGCAGCGTTTTTGGAGGAGTAATCACGATTTCGGATGCCGGTTATTTGAATGCGTGGATTGACTTCAACCGAGATGGTGACTGGGATGACGAGTATGAGCATGTTATGGATAACGAATCTATAACATCAACAAACGCCACTTTCAGCTGGCCGGTCTATACCATCGGTAAGGGAAAGACATATGCCCGGTTTCGGTTCAGTTCTCAAACAGGTCTCGGACCGGGTGGCAGTGCAGAGGACGGTGAGGTGGAGGACTATTGCTTAACGCTCGCGGGTACCGACCCGGTTGATGATGAGGGGCTTTCCAATGTTAGTGTTTCATCCACCGTTAATGAGGGCAGCATGGCAACATTGACCGGAAACGCTGGCTGCGCAGGCACATTGAATATTGGCTGGGGAGACGGCTCAAGCCCCGAGACGTTTTCTCTCGATGCGGGAGCTTTCAGCCAAACCCACGAATATGCCGATGGTCCCATCAATGACTGTATAATCGACATGGAATTTATCGACTGCAATAATGAGAGTCATATCAAATCGAAAACCATTCAAGTGAAAAACGTGAGGCCGACCATCGATGTAAGCGGCCCTGCTACCATCCGTGCAGGTTCCCCCTGCACAATTACACTGGGAAATGTCGTTGATCCCGGCAGCGATATGGTATCGAAATATATCGTGGACTGGGGGGACGGCAGTTCCGACCAGTATAACGATGGGGGAGACAAGTCCCATACTTTTAATACCATTGGCGACTACACCATCAGTATCGAGCTCAGGGATGAGGATGGCAATCACCCCGGAGCAGGGACCCATACGCTGAAAGTTAATGATAACGACGGATCGAATGGGACGTCCGATACTGACAATGAAAGTAATGACAGTAATGGCACCAGCGACGATAACGGAGAAGGCGACGATACCGGAACCGGCGACGACGATGGCAATACCGGAGGTGGACGCAGTTCCCCCCGAAGTGGTGGTGGTTCTTCCAGAATTGGGGGGTCATCGGATTCGCCCTCGATTTCCGGCTATTCGTCCGAAGATGATTATGAACCGATTGAAGATTCCGGTGGCGGCGGGGTACCGCTCTGGCTGATCCTGGTGCCGATCTTCGGGGTTTTGATTGTGGGAATCGGGCTGTACTATTATCTGGGTAACGCTTTCGAGTGGTGGTAGCACCTCAGTTTCGCCTAGAATTCTAATTACAGGATAGCAGCAATGAAACTACAGTTCGTCGTTTTTGTGTTTGTCATAGTGTCTTCTGGTTGGATCTTTGCGGGCACCGGTGCGAGTGCTCAGACATCAGTTACAATCAATAGTTTCTCTGTAACTCCGACGCTTGATGAATGGGAGGACGCCAACTGGAACATGCCGATGGCGAACGAGGTCTCCGAATATACGATCGACTTTACCACCAGTGCTGCCGGGGGCTTGCAGGGAGGTGTTGATGACATTTTCATCACATTCCCGGACCAAATGCAGTTACCTGAGAATATAGACCCCGACAGTGTAATCGTGAATGGTATTAGCTGCGGAGACATCGCTTTCGATGGAGATGCCCATCTTTCGGACCACACGTTAACCGTTGTTGTTCCTCAGACTATAAATGGCAGCTCCGAATGCACTATCGTCATCACACAGACCGCCGGTATCGCCAATCCGCAGCTTTCACAGGAACTTGTGCCACCCGGGGCTCAGGGAGGATATCCGGCCACTTACGATCCAGCTATGGCACTCCATCTGGACGGGGTACCCGATGATCTCTATGAACTCAGTATCTCCACCACAGCCGATCCTGATGCGACGATCCAGGAGTTCCAGGTATTCGACTGGCTGGAGATGGAGCAGACCGAGTTTTCTTTTGGGGAAATGGTCACCGTTACGGGCGCGGGGTTTCTGCCTAATACCACAGTCACTCTTAACGGACTGACGGGAGGACCGCTGGCAGGTACGGGTGAAGTGAACAGCGATGGAACGGTTACTGTTTACGGATTCGCATCAGGTGCGCCTCCATTTGTGCCACTAGAAGGAACTGATGGATCGGGCAGGGCATCCAACTGGATCTGGCCTGAATACTCATTTCAAACAGATCAGATAGATGCCAATTCACCGAAATACTCTGCGGAAGGTATCTGGCACCTGCTGCCGAGCCTCTCGCTTTCACCCAAATCGGGGCTAGCGGGTTCGCCGGTAACGCTTACCGGTACCAACTGGACCGGGACTCCGACGGCAGTCTATCCCAAAGATATCACGATCGGGGGAATACCACTATATGTTGACGGTACGCCGGTGATGATGGATCGGGACGGTGATTCCGGATTACTCTATGAGCTACCGGGAGATATTGAGATATACCTTGGCAAGGATGATTTCAACGTTGAGGCGCACATACCGCGAACTTTGGAAAGCGGTGATTACGAGGTCGCTGTTACGGGGGGTGACAGTCTGAGATGTCTGCCAGTGAGTTTTGATTCCAGTCACGGATGGGTAAATGCCAACTCGTTCGGTTGTTTCCAGGATTCGCTCAATCGGGTTGTCTTCGGGCTTCCGCCTCTTCGATGCTGCCCGGATGGTGGCACCGCTGTTGTCACTACGAGCTTCAAAGTGTCACCGAGAACACTCACCATCGAACCGGAGGTAGTCACGCCGGGGGCAAACGTCACCTTGAGCGGGGAAGGTTTCCCGGCAGGAGAACCCCTCAATTACGAATCGGAAGGGATTGATTATGACGGCAATGGCGTAACTTCCTTCCAGCATGGTCTCGGCGGTATTGCCATCGTAGAATACGGCAGCCCCACTCAAACTCATACGATTTGTACAAATATCGAAGTTATTGACAATGGGGAGTTTGCGGCTTTCGGGGGAATGCCCGATGACATTCGAGGAGGAGATCATCAAGTTATCGTTTTCTTCGATCCAACCGATACCATCTATCATGGTCTCGCCGATCCCGAGGGCGATGAGGTTTCATCTGTAGCGCAATTTGAAACGCCTGAAATCATCTATGTCAATGCTTCAAATGCAGGTATACAAAACGGGGAAAGCTGGCAGACCGCATACCGCACACTACAGCCAGCGTTAGACGATGCAGGCTCTGGCTGCCAGATATGGGTCGCTGCCGGGACATATGTGCCCACAACTGTGGTCGGGGGAACGGGATCCCGATACCAGGCGTTTCAGATGAAAAGCGAAGTCGGGATCTATGGTGGCTTTCCTCGTACTGGCAATCCTGCATGGACAGACCGCTATTGGCAGGTACACGAAACTATAGTTACCGGAGATATTGGAGTTAGAGGAAAAGTCAGTGACAACTGCTACCACGTTTTCTATCATCCAATTGGGACAAACCTGGACAATTCGGCCATCCTTGATGGCTTCACCATCACACAGGGAAATGCTAACGGTGCCTGGGGAGAGCATATGTCTTTAGGGGGGGGGATGTACAACCGGAATGTATCTCCACAGATATCAAACTGCATATTTACCAGAAATTATGCGGGTGATGGGGGCGGAATATTTAACTGGGATGCATCTCCCACCTTGACCAATTGTATGGTTATCAACAACACTGCCGAATGGGGTGGAGGTATGTACAATTTGAGGCAGTCACCCTGTCTGACAAGTTGCACATTTAACGGCAATCATTCGAATAAGCAGGGCGGTGGGATATACAACGATTACTCAGATCCAATTTTCATGTACTGCGTTCTTACCAGCAATACGGCCGATGAAGAGGGTGGCGGCATATATAATACACATGCCGATCCGGTTCTAGCCAACTGCGTTCTGGCCCAAAACGAGGCCACTAAAGGAGGCGGGACATACAATACGGAATCATCACCCGTAATCAACAGCGGTACCTTCTCGGGAAACTACGCTATCGAAGGGGGCGGGATCTACAACCGTTTCAACTCATCACCCAGTCTCACCGATTGTGCCTTTGTGAGTAACACCGGCAGTCAGAATGGTGGGGGATTGACCAATTATCAGTCCTCTCCCACGATCAATAATGTCAGATTCAATGGGAACCATGCGGAGGATGGGGGTGCGATCCAAAACTGGGATGGTTCTTCGCCACAAATCACAAATTGCACGTTTTCTCTCAATGCAGCCGCCAGAGGCGGTGGCATCCAGAATCATGGCGGATGTTCACCGTCCATCAGGCAGTGTATATTTAACGAAAACGTCGCGGTGGAAAGCGGTGGGGCGGTGTTCAGCTATGGCGGATCCCCATCATTCACAGACTGTATTTTCACTCAGAACAAC
Source organism: uncultured Dehalococcoidia bacterium (assembly GCA_964506405.1). Lineage (GTDB taxonomy): Bacteria > Chloroflexota > Dehalococcoidia > SZUA-161 > SpSt-899 > JBGLNL01. The sequence goes on from CAZDMY010000047.1 coordinate 7,111, forward strand.
GCCATTGATGGCGGGGCGCTGTACGGTACAAGCCTGTTTCCTCCTATCGCGCCATTCGATGCATGCTTACAGCGCATTACTGACTGCATTTTCTATCAAAACACCGCAAATGAAGGTGGTGCAATATCCAGTTACAATACTCATTTGAGGATTGCTAACAGTGTATTCGACAGGAACGAAGCTGTTATTGCAAGTGTCCTGTCAAGCTATGCTGTAACTGCTTACGGATGTGATGCCAGCCTAATCAATTGCACATTGTGGGAGAACTACCGGGACCAAAACCCGGTAATTACGTACGATTCTTTCGGGCAATCTTACCCCAGCCAGGTTGTCGTCAGTAACTGCATCCTGTGGAACGGTGGTAACGAGATTGGAAATAATGATAGCTCAAATATCGCCGTGACCTACAGTGATATCCTTGGCGGATATCCAGGGAATGGCAATATCAGCGGAACGCCGATGTTTTCCGATCCGGCAAGCGGCGATTTCCGATTGATGCCGAGTTCACCGTGTATAAACGCAGGTTCGAGTGCCGCCGCGATGAACGCTGGAATTATCGAAGACTGGGAAGGCGACCCGCGAATTATTGGGGGTGGGGTGGATATCGGGGCGGATGAATGGTCGTGCTGGTATTATGACCGGAACGGCAATGGTGCGATCGATTATGCCGAAATGGTAGCTGCCCTGATGGACTACCTGCGGGAAATAATCAGTTACTCGAATATGGTCAATACGCTGATGTTGTACCTCGCAACCTGACCATCAGGTCCAGTTTCGGCCTGCCTATTGACATTTCATGGGCAAATCGTATATCCTTCGTATCAAAGGGAGGAAATACTAGAGACAAGCCGATAGCAATTCCACAATAATAGCCAATAGAAAGAATCCTGAACTGGTACAAATGGCAACTGATATGCCATTAATATAGGAAGGGTGTTCCTGGTTCAGAACCAGGGTCTTTGAGGTTGGCAAGCATAATAAATAGGCATTCGTTCACGGTTCGTATTAGAAGGGGCGAGCGTCCTGATAGGGAAGCTCGCCCCTTTTTGGTAGTATCACTCCCCGTTTAACCGGTAAATGAATTTCGTTTGGTGAGCGGGGGGTATAAATAAAGGAGGGAAAGACATGGCAACAGCAAAGGCGCGGACGATGGAGATCGGGCGAGACGTCAAGACGGGGAAATTCATCCCGGTCAAACTGGCTAAGAGGAGAAAGGCAACAGCCGCAATAGAAACCCTCAAATTCAAGAAAGCCAAATAGTCCGATTTCACTTCCTGTAACAGTACGAATTACGGGCTAAAACCACGTGGGCACCACGTTTTTCAGGGAAGCTATGCATTCCCAACAGGGTTTTAGCCCCTTTTTTCACCCCATTTCACCACCTTGACAACAGGCCCGAATCAGCGATTCGCTTTACGGATATCAAGCAGGTCCATGGCCACAATACGCTTACAGGTGTTTGATGAACCCTCGACAATCTCATAAAGCGGAGCATCACGGTAGTACCGTGCAACAGGATATTCAGTGGAATAACCGTAAGCCCCCAGTATTCTCATCGCTGTTCGAGTGGCTTTCATGGCAATCTCACCAGACAGGTATTTGGCTATCGCCACCTCATAGGTATTCCCCAGATTTCCATTGTCCTTTTCGATGGCAGCCTTGTAAACCATGTATCGTGCGGCCTCAAGTTCACAGGCTACCTGGGCAATCTGATCCTGGTTCATCTGAAAATTACCGATGATTTCCCCGAACTGTTTCCGATCTTTACAATACTCAATAGTAGAATCAAGGGCGGCCTGGGCGACCCCAATTCCACCTGCGGCTGCAGACAAGCGCGTCTGGTTCAAGGAACTGAAAACGATTTTCGCACCGTCGCCCGGCTTGCCGAGGATATTCTCTTTGGGTATCCTGGCATCTTCCAGGAATACTTCCCCGGTTGGTGTGGAACGTGTCCCCATCTTGTCCAAGTCGCTGGTACTGATACCCTCGTGGTTTTTGGGTTCAATTACGAATGCTGAAAGGCCCCTCCCTCGTGCTTCCCGGTCGGTATACGCGTAGCAGATAAGCACATCGGCGATACTGGCATTAGAGATCCATGTTTTGGAACCATTCAACAACCAGTGATCTCCCTTGTCAACTGCTGTTGTCTTCATAGCCATCATATCGGACCCGGCTTCCGGTTCGGTGATACCAAAACCACCAATGTACTCTGCGCTTATCAGTTTTTCAATATAGCCTTTTGCTTTCAGTTCATCCGAAGCATAACGGTAAATGGTGAAAGCGCAACCAAGGGTTTCCATATTGATCTGAACACGCAACGAACTCGAAGCCCGGGCGATTTCTTCGGTAATAATGATCGCTGCCAGCCATCCCATATTGTTGCCGCCGAACTCTTCCGGTAGTACGGTGCCAAAAGCGCCCAGTTCAGCCAGGGGTTTGATTACCTCTTCATATGGTACATAATGTTTTTCATCCCATTCGTCTGCATATGGGGCGATCTTTTCATCCGCAAATTCCCGGATCATATTGCGCAACATCTTGATATCTTCGCTTAATTCAAAATTCACTTCTTGAAAGCCTCCTTCGAATGATAGAAATCCCGCCCAATTATAGCAGATTTCACCGATGCCCCCAAGTTGCTAATTGCTTTGTCGGATTTATCCGGCGGTAATTATAAAGGTACGGAGAGAACCATGCAGTCGAATCTCGGCAGTCTTGGGACTGGCATTGTGTCAGCGCTTGTGATAGAATGAGGTCCACTTCGGAAAATAGCTCGTATGTCAGGAAGGGTAATAAAGTCAAGCTAACTTTGACCTTTCCAAGCAAAGGGCGTATAATACAAAGTGCAGGCCAAGTACTGCTGAGGTGAGAAAATGGCCAGTCGATTTGATAAGTTTACTGAACGAGCACGTAAAGTACTGGCGCTGGCTCAGGAAGAAGCTCAGCGTTTCAACCATAGTTACATCAGCACTGAACACATCCTTTTGGGGATTGTCAGTGAAGGAACTGGCGTAGGCACCAAGGTTCTGGCTAATCTCGGAGTCGAAACACAGAAAGTCAGGACTGCCGTCGAGTTTGTGATCGGGCGGGGGGAAAGCAAAAGCCAGGGTGAAGTAGGGCTGACTCCCCGAGCTAAGAAAGTCATAGAGCTGGCAGTTGATGAAGCGAGGCACCTGAACCATAATTATATTGGGACCGAGCACCTCTTGCTCGGCTTGTTACGGGAAGGTGAAGGTGTGGCTGCGGGCGTATTGGAAAGCCTAGGTGTAAGCCTTGAAAAAGCACGCGCTGAAGTTTTGCGCTTCCTTAGTGAAAGCCTGCCTCAAGGAGGCAAAGCGGGCAGTGGTGCCGGTATGGGTGCCGGGGCAAAATCGGCAACTGGTTCCAAAACGCCTACACTGGATCAGTTGGGGATTGACCTAACCGCAGCCGCTAACGCCGGCAAGCTTGATCCTGTCATTGGACGGGCCAAAGAACAGCAGCGGGTAATTCAGATTCTCAGTCGGCGGCGGAAAAACAATCCGGTTCTCATCGGCGAAGCCGGTGTCGGAAAGACCGCGATTGCTGAGGCGATTGCCCATCGGATTGCCAGTGGTGATATTCCTGAAACATTACGAGGAAAAAGACTTGTAACACTGGATATCGGCGCACTGGTAGCCGGAACAAAATACCGCGGCGAGTTTGAAGAACGGCTTAAGAAAGTTGTCGCTGAGATAAAACAGGCCGGCAACGTAATGCTTTTCATTGATGAGATTCACACCCTCGTTGGCGCAGGTGCTGCGGAAGGTGCTGTGGATGCATCCAGCTTGCTCAAACCTGCTCTGGCTCGCGGAGAACTGCAATGCATCGGAGCCACAACAGCTACCGAATATCGTAAGTATGTCGAAAAGGACGCCGCGCTGGAACGCCGCTTCGGGTCTATCCTTGTTGAAGAGCCGACGATCGAAGAGACGATTGAAATCCTCAAAGGAATAAAGCCACGGTATGAGGAGCACCACCATCTTTCAATCAGCGATGAGGCGATACAGGCAGCTTCCAACCTGGCAGCCCGTTATATCCCTGACCGGTTTTTGCCGGATAAAGCTATCGACTTGATCGATGAGGCATCTTCAAGGGTCCGGATCGAGAACCTGACACCACCCTTGCCTATTGCCGAGCTTCAAAAGGCACTGGATACAGTACGCAGAGAGAAGGAGCAGGCAATAGCGTCACAGCAGTATGAATATGCAGCTGAAGTACGGGACCGGGAGATCAATCTTGAAGAACGGATAAGCAAATCCAAGCAGGAATGGAAAGAAGGTCAAACGGATACCCGAATCGAGGTCAGTGAAGACGATATCGCTGAAGTGGTCAGCATGTGGACCGGTGTACCGGTAACCAAACTGGCCAGCGATGAAACGACCCGTCTGCTTGAGATGGAAAAGGTTCTCCATGAGCGTATCGTCGGGCAGGACGAGGCAATACGCGCGGTCAGTAATGCGCTCCGT
>CAZDMY010000048.1:0-11432 GCA_964506405.1 uncultured Dehalococcoidia bacterium
GCCGTGAATATCCAGTGTATCGCCTAAATACTTCTGAGCCATCACGCTGCATTCAATATGCCAGCCAGGTCTCCCCTTACCCCAGGGGCTATCCCACATGGGCTCCCCCGGTTTGGCAGCTTTCCAGACGGCAAAATCCAGGGGGTAGGCTTTTGCCTCATCCACTTCGATACGGGCTCCAGCTCGCATATCATCCAGCGTGCGATGGCTGAGTTTCCCATAGTCTTTCGCTTTCTGTACACGGAAGAATACATCCCCACCCGATTGATAGGCGAATCCTTTTTCGACCAGCGTTCCGACAACACCGATAATGTCCGGTATCTCCTCGGTGGCCCGTGGATAGACATCGGCCCGCGTGATATTCAGCGCATCCATATCTTCGAAGTATTCATTAATGAATTCCTCTGCCATCTCTCGGGCAGAAATGCCCCGTTCGTTAGCGCGGGCAATGATTTTATCATCGATATCGGTGAAATTCTGAACATACCTGATGTTGTAGCCACGAAAGTTCAAATAGCGGCGAACCATATCGAAGATGAGGTAACTCATGGCATGTCCAATATGGCAAGAATCATACGGCGTTACCCCGCAAACGTAGATTTTTACCTCTTGCCCGGCAGGGGCAAATTCCTCCTTTGTACCTGAAAGCGTGTTGTAGATCCTCATTTGGTTTCCTTGCTATTAACGAAATATCAACCGTTTTACGGCCTTATGAAACTACAGCCATGATCTCCAATTTGGTTTCCCTTGCAATCAAATCATAATGCTTATCCCGATGCAGCAAACTTGCTGTGTTCTCGATTGAAACGAGGGCAATATAAGTATCCGTCAACGGCACAATGATCCCCTTTCGAAATAAATCAAATGAAAAGCGGGGCAACCTGACCCAGAAATCCTCCCCCACCGAAAGATAGTTTAACCCTTTAAGCAAATCATCCAGCATTTCAAATTCTTTTTTGGTTTTTGTTCCGCGCAAAAGCTCTGTTTTGATGATGCCCGGTAACAGCACACGTTGTTCGGATATTAGTGACTTAATAGCTTCCTTAACCGCCGAATCGCCTGAGGGACGGAAGAAATCGATCCAGGCAGAAGTATCAATGACAACACTATCCATCTTCCCTCATTTTCTCGAGATCTTCCAAAGTGTAACCAAATTCGAAATTGCCCGCCAACTCAACCAGCCTCTCTCTACGCTTCATATCTAAATACGTTTCAATAGCAGTGGTTATGGCCGCCTTTTTTGTCTTGGCCTGGGTTTCCCTTAACAAATCTTTGATCAGGTTATCTTTTATATCTATGAGCGTCCTCATTCAGCACCTCAATGATATATCATTTTACGCAGATATTATATATCATTTCATCAAAAATGCCAATATCAAAATTCTATCAGCGCGATTGCATAAACAGCAATCCCTTCTCCAAGACCGGTAAACCCCATTCCATCGGTGGTTTTAGCTTTGATACTGATTTTGTTTGTATCGATTGAAAGGGTATCCGCAACATGCTGGCGCATCTCCTCGATAAACGGGGCCATTTTGGGCTCCTGTGCCACGATTGTAACATCGATATTGCCGGTTCGCCAGCCGTTCTTACTCAGCAGCTTTTCAGTGCGTTGAAGCAGATTCAAGCTGGATATGTTCTCATACTGCGGATCCCCGGAAGGGAAGTGCGTTCCGATATCCCCGAGGCCAGCGGCGCCGAGCAAGGCGTCGATAACGGCGTGGATGAGTGCATCAGCGTCACTCCAGCCTGCCAGGCCTCTATCGAATGGCACTTCTACTCCACCCAGGATCAACTTGCGCCCCGCTACCAGCTTATGTGCATCGTATCCAATACCAACACGAAACGTCATCGGTTCCTCAGTATCGCTTCGGCCACCACCAGATCTTCCGGTGTGGTAATCTTAACGTTTTCATAAGAGCCCGGATATAACTTCACCGGGTGCCCCAGTTTTTCCACCATTGCAGCATCATCCGTAACATCCTCGGAAACGAGCTGGTGTGCCCGCCGGATCAAGTCGTAATCAAATACCTGCGGCGTCTGGATGGTCCACAGGCCCTCCCTTGCCGGTGTTTCCAGGACGAAGCCCTCAGATGACGTCCGCTTGATGGTTTCCTTCACCGGAACAGCCGCTATGGCTGCACCGTGGGCTTTGGCCTCAGCCACCCCGCGCTCGATTAAGTCGGGTGTCAGAAGCGGTCTTGCTCCATCGTGGATCACCACCCACCGGCATCCGGCTAAGAGATCGAGTCCGGCTTTTACGGAATCCTGACGGCGAACACCGCCGGAGCATATGCTTGAAACTTTACTCCAGTCCTCGCCATTTTGCATTCGCTCAAAATTAGACAAATTTGTCTCTGCCAGTACCACTACAATCACATCGATAACCGTACAACCTTGCAGGCAGTCCAGCACACGGGCTAATATCGATCTGCCGCTTACTGGTTGAAAGAGCTTATCGACTCCGGCCATGCGCTCACTTGCACCTGCAGCAGCGATCACTGCACCGGTTTTCTCTCCATCCATAACCGATATCCTGCATAAACTCCCGGTTTACGTTTTGACTTCTTAACAGGCCGAGAAGCCATCACGCCTTTTATTGGGTCAACTCGACCATCTACCGGAACTGTCCGGCTGCCAGAACCACTCCGGCTCCCAGTGCTATCAGGCTGAAGAGACTGACGTGCAGCCCGAAAGCGACCGCAATCCCGAAACAGAGCAATGTGCTTCCACCTGAAATCACCTGCAGGCCAGTACTGCGCTTCCTGTTCACCACCCGGCTGATCAGCAAACCCAGAATGTATCCGGCCAGCAGCGCGAGTAAATATCCGAATCCTGCCAGATGCGGAGCTATCAGCCCCCAAATTAGGCCGAATATGACGGCTGCTCCCAGTCCGACCCCCAGTGCCTTGGAGTACCCCTTTAGGGAAACCTGGAAGACCGGCAGGCGACTGACTTTCGCACAATCCGGACACCGCGCGCCGACGGGTGTTTGCACGGCACATTTCGGGCAGATCGGCTGATTGCACTTACCGCACCGTAGATGGGTTTCCGTATCGGGATGACGTGCACAGTACAATAAAGAAGCCTCTCAGTTGCGCGAGTCCTGACCGCGCTCTTTCTGCAATGCAATCAATCGTTCCACCGTTTCGGGGGGCACATCGCACCGCCCGATGTCATTCCCATCATCTTCAAATCCGTGGTAATCGCTGCCCCCGCAGGGAATCAAGTTATGCTTTTCAGCTGCCGATTCGAGACGAAATATTGTTCGCTCGTCATAATCCTTATAAAAGACCTCAATACCCACCAGTCCCGCCGGCTTAAGTTCCTCTACAACCGAATCAAGGTTCTCCGTTTCCGCCGGATGAGCCAGGACCGGCAATCCTCCCGTTTGCGATATGAGCTCCACAGTTTGAATCGGCCCCAATTTCTCACGCTCCACGTAAGCCGGGCTGTCGTCACCGATGTACTTATCGAAAGCTTCCTGTAAAACAGCTACATATCCACGCTCAAGCATGGCCTGAGCGACATGAGGTCTCCCGATAGAGGCTCCTGAGGCGATACTTAATATATGTTCCCAGTTGAGTTGGCATCCCATGTCAGCCAGCCTGTCAACCATTTTCCGGCTGCGGGTGGCGCGTGAATTGCGCAAATTTTCCAGTGTCCGACAGAACCTGGTGGAATAAGGATCAACGAAATAACCGAGTATGTGCATTTCGCCCGTGGGCACATCGGCTCCCATCTCAACCCCGGGGATAAGCATAAGCTGTGGGTTTTTGCGCGCTTCGGTCAATGCTTCCTCGATTCCGCTAATGGAATCATGGTCAGTGATGGCAATTGTTTTCATGCCAAGCTCAACTGCTCTCTGGACAACTTCAGCAGGGCTCAACCGCCCATCCGATGCAGTGGTGTGAATATGCAGGTCGATCTTCATTGTCCTGAAAACTCCTTGTCAACACGCCGGATATCCACCGCTTTACCGGCTTCGTCGGTTTCGATCAATACGGCGTTGAATGTGACGGGCCCCTTTCCTGCAGAGAGCCGGTGAGGCATTTGCGTCAGGAACCGGTTGAGCACCTTTTGCGCGTCATCACCGATAACCGAATCTCGCGGGCCGACCATACCGATATCTGTCACGAACGCCGTACCGCGGGGCAGTATTCTGGCATCTGCGGTACCGATGTGAGTATGCGTTCCCACCACCGCGCTTACCCGTCCGTCCAGGTAAACGCCCATTGCGCCTTTCTCCGAAGTGGCTTCGGCATGAAAATCCACCAGGATAAAAGGGGGTTTTGATGTGATTTCTTCCAGGAGACGGTCGATTGCCCGAAAGGGACAATCCAGGTCGTTCATGAACACTCGTCCCTCCAGATTGATGATCATGTATTCATCTCTTAGAAGGTAACCCTTGCCGGGAACACCTGGCGGGTAATTCAATGGACGTAAAACAGGCGCTTCACCATCCAGGTAGGGCAATATTTCCCGGTGTTTGAAGATGTGATTTCCTGATGTGATCACATCGATACCCATATTGAACAGAGCGTTTGCCAGAGGAGGAGTCAAACCGATCCCGCCTGCAGTGTTTTCACCATTGGCGATCACCAGATCGATGGCGTATTTTTGCCTCAGTTCCGGCAGCAATGCCTCGACAGCCCGTCTTCCCGGTTTCCCGATAATATCACCAATACAAAGCGCCTTCAAATTGCCCCTTTTCTATTATTAAAGCCGTTATCGTAAAATATTTGAAATCCCTTTGCGCGGAAGTTTACTTGGCATAATCGACGGCACGTGTCTCGCGAATGACGGTCACCTTTATCTGCCCGGGGTAGGTGAGCTCCTCCTCAATTTTCTTGGCTATGTTCTGGGCAGTTCTGATTGCTTCCAGGTCATCGATCTCCTCCGGCTTAACCAGTATCCGTATCTCGCGTCCCGCCTGAATGGCGAAGGATTTTTCCACCGAAGGGAAGCTGTTGGCTATGTTCTCAAGGGATTCCACCCGCTTCAAGTAATGCTCGACCGATTCCTGCCTTGCGCCCGGCCTGGCGCTGCTGATGGCATCAGCCGCGGAGACGATAAAGCCGTACATATCCATACTATCTGCCTCACCGTGATGCTGGCCAACGGCAGCTACGATCTTAGGTGACAGACCGTGCCTTTCCAGGATATTGGCGCCGATCAGTGCATGAGGCCCTTCCACATCCTGATCCACCGCTTTTCCAATGTCATGAAGAAGGCCTGCGGTACGGGCCGTTTCCACATTTGCGCCGATTTCCCCGGCGATGGTGGCAGCTACCTGCGCCACTTCAAGGCTGTGATTGACCATGTTCTGTCCGTAGGAAAAGCGGTATTTCAGGCGACCCATTGTTTTTATCACTTCTGAAGGCAATCCGAAAACCCCCGCTTTGAGCATCATTTGCTCCCCTTCCGCCTGCATTTCGGCCTCTACGTCCTTGCGTGCTTTCTCCACAACGCCCTCAATCCTGCCGGGATGGATTCGGCCATCTCGGATCAACCGTTCGAGGGCTACCCTGGCGACTTGTCTTCGTACGGCGTCATAACAGGATAGTGTAACAGCTTCCGGCGTGTCGTCCACGATGAGGTCAACCCCTGTTGCTGCTTCCAGAGCCCGTATGTTTCGTCCTTCACGGCCGATCAATCGACCCTTCATTTCGTCGCTGGGGAGGGCAACCACCGAAACAGTCGCCTCTGCGGCAACCTCGCTCGCACAACGCTGCAGCGATTCGGCAAGGATTTCCCTTGCTTTTTCATCGGATTCTTCTTTGAATTGGGCTTCTACCTGACGCATTCTCTGTGCCAGGAAATCCCGCGATTCATTTTCAACGATCTGTAGAAGATGATCCCGCGCTTCAGCACTCGACATGCCTGCGATTCGTTCCGCTTCGCGCCGCTGCTCCTCTTTCAGCTTTTCAACGCGCGCCATGCTGGCTTCAGCCTCCTGCTCCTTCTTGCTTAACGCCTTTTCACGTTTCTCGAAATTCTCGATTTTCTGGTCCAGATTGTCAGCCCGCTGATTGAGCTTTCGTTCCTGTTTGGCCAGTTCGCTGCGCCTCTGGCGGTTCTCGGTTTCCGCTTCTGTCTTGAGTTTAACCGCCTCTTCCTTGGCTTCAATCAGGATTTCCTTGCGCTTATCCTCTGCCTCTTTGATTCTGGCCTTTGCTTCCTCTTCGGCCTGTCGCATGGCGCGGGAAAGCATAGTGCTCCTCAGAAAAAAACCAAGGGTGCCACCAATCAGCATTCCCGCAACAATGATTCCAAGCCAGACCATAGGATCTATATTATCCATTTTTCCCCTCACTCTGTTTTTCTTGCCATATTCGATTCACAGTTGATACGACAACATCGTAGTTGAAACCGCGCCGCTGGAGAAACCCCGCCAGCTTCCGTCGGAACACGGTGAAATCATCATTAGGCAGCGACCGGGCTTTTTTCGATCCGGCTCTGAATGCCTCATCTTCTTCATCAATGCTCCCTGCCACCTCATTTGCGAGCTCATCTCGAATTCCCTTTTGCTTCAATTCAAGCGCCAGCAACCGCCCGCTGCGCGGATTAAAGGCCATACGATTTTGCTTCCAATAATCTGCAAAAGCATGATCATCCAGCAGGCCGGCTCTACGCAATCGCGAAAGGGTCTCTTGAATGATTTGTTTACCGTAACCGTAGCGCTTGAGCCTGTCGGCTACTTCACGCTCACTTCGGGGCCGGGTGGCCATGAATCGCTGGGCTCGTTCCCACGCCTGCTGTGCCTGCTCGCGGTTTTTGAGCTTTTGCACTTCATCGGGGGAAAGCTCCTGCCCGACGAAAATGCCGGATTCTTCAAGCACGCTTGAGGTGAGGCCTAAAGAGAACTCCCCATCTAGAAATACATTCAGACGGCGCTCCCCTCGTTTTTGAGGCTTGATCGCTGTGATTATCATCGCATCGCCCGTTTATCAACCATTGGGATATACCGATCCCGTTCGGCACTGATCGGGTCTGATGCTGCGGGAAAGAGGAATCGGCGGCTTTCGAATTATTCGAACCCGCCAGTATGGCTACTCGGCAGGATTTGCCGGGTTATCTGGTCCCGATTCTCGTTTTACTGATTTGGCGGAAGGAGAGGACTTTGCTTTCTTCTGAAACGCAAGGCGGATGGCCTTTTCGATTTCCTCGCACAGTTCAGGGTTTTCCTTCAAGTATTCTTTGACGTTCTCCCGGCCCTGGCCGAGCCGGGTATCCCCGTAGGAATAATGGGCGCCACTCTTTTTGATGATATCCTTTGCAACGCCAAGATCGAGAATGTCGCCTTCCCGGCTGATACCACCATCGAACATAATATCGAATTCAGCGATGGTGAACGGAGGGGCCGTCTTGTTCTTGACTACCTTGGCCTTTACTCTGGAACCTACCACTTCGTCACCCTGCTTGATGGAATCCCTGCGCCTGAGATCAATCCGAACCGAACTGTAGAACTTAAGTGCTCGACCGCCCGGTGTCACCTCAGGATTGCCGAACATAACCCCGACCTTTTCCCTCAACTGATTAATGAAAATGACGGCGGTTCGCGAGTGGCTTATGGCGGCAGTCAATTTGCGTAATGCCTGGGACATAAGACGTGCCTGGAGACCGACATGCGCATCGCCCATTTCTCCTTCAATCTCAGCCCGGGGGACTAGTGCCGCAACGCTATCGATGACTACCACATCCAGCGCATTGCTCCGGACCAGTTTTTCTGCGATCTCCAGCGCCTGTTCGGCGGTATCGGGTTGGGAGATGATGAGCTCCTCTACCTTGACTCCACATGTCTGAGCATATTGAGGATCCATTGCGTGTTCCGCGTCGATGTAAGCGGCTTTGCCTCCCTGTTTCTGAGCTTCTGCCATGATATGCTGAGCCAGCGTGGACTTGCCCGCCCCCTCGCTTCCGAATATCTCGATCACCCGTCCCCTCGGGATTCCCCCCACGCCCAGAGCCATATCCAGGGAAATCGACCCGGTCGGAATAACTTCCACCGAGAGCTTGATCCCGTCTTCCCCAAGCCGCATTATGGTGCCCTTGCCAAATTGCTTCTCGATTTGGCCGATTGCTACTTCAAGGGATTTGTCCTTCTCTGTGACCATTTCCTTCCTTAAAATAAATATGCAAAACTCGAACCAGGCTTTCCCGTAGCTTCGCCCTATTCCAGTGTTGCATCTATCGTATCACAGTGTCCTTACATAAGCAAGAGGCGTTTCATGGAGTACTGCTTTGGAATAAATCAGCTAGTTCATTCGGGGAAATCGTGCTTCGGGCATGATCGCGCACATCATTGAGGTTGGCAAAAAACTCTCGCATCATCACTACCAGGAGATACCGCCCCTTCCAGGTCAGACCAAGCTGATTGTCATCATCACGATCAAATGCGCCGGCCAGTTTCATAAAGGCCATTTCCAACCAGAGACCATATTCCACAGAACAGCCGAAATCCTTTTCAAAACGCTTTTTATCCAGCTTCAGGCCGAATAGTTCCATCATGAAGCGATATCGCATCCTTTCCCGTAACTTGAATTCCCGTATCTGTGAAACCGACATTCGTCCGGAAGATATCCTGGCATCATACTCTCGCAACGAAAAGGTATTGACATAAAGTGATCCATCCAGGTGGCTGAAGGAGCCCGAGCCCAGCCCGACATATTCCTCGTAATCGACGATGTACTCATCGATCATCTCGCCGCACCTGCGGGAAAAGCACCACGCAGAGACCGGATCGAAGGCCTCTTCAAGCCTGCCGGCAAGGAGCCGATAATAGTCCGCCTCCCGTCTGTAATCGACTTTACCCACCGATTCCTTCATCGAGCGCGCTACGGAGGGAGAAGTCATCAGCGCATAGTATGTAACCTGATTAGCGGCAGAATCGACGATTTTACGAACATCTTCTGCCAGGATCTCCCTTGTCTGGCTGGGGAAATTGAAGATCATGTCCGCATTCAATGTGGGAAACCTGCCTGCGACGCTTTCCAACCGCTTGAGGATCTCATTGCCGGAACCGTACTTATCATAACGTTGCATTTGTTTTAACAGCCCGTCATCGAAGCTTTGGATCCCAACCGAAAGGCGTTGTACCCGGCCCTCCAGTTGCCCCGCAACGGCCGGGGTCAGGTGGTTCGGATTGGTTTCGCAGGAAACCTCTTCAACGCCGAAAAGTTCAAACGCCAGGTCGATGGTGACACAGAGTTCATCGATCAGCACTGTCGGCGTCCCGCCGCCGATGTACATAGACCTGAACCGATAGCCCAGTTCACTTGCCATCTGCATCTCTTCTCTAAGCGATTGAAAATAACTGCGTGCCAGTGACTCTCGAAACGGGAATCGGTTGAACGAACAATACGGGCAAAGGCGTTCGCAAAAAGGGATATGCAGGTAGAGCAGGTAATCCTGTCCATCCCTCGGTGGGGGCAGCCGGCCCAGGCTAGTCGGCCCGACTTTCAAGGATCGCCTGATCATCGGCCGCAATGTTCGGGTGAGTATTCTTTCCGAAAGCATAGTAAGCTTATTCCCCGAATATCATTCCTGGTATTCAGAATGATATCTTCGTGGTTATCTTATCATATGCAGTCCGTTCAGGAAAAAGGCGTTTGCATTCTCATTCGATTTTGATCACAATGAATAAAGTGAGCGCACAAAACCCGCAGCAGACCTATATCAACAAGTACTGGAGGGGCAAGTTATGGAGATTGAGATTCATTATTGCACTGAGTGAAACTATAAACCCAGGGCCGCCAGTGTGGCGGAGGAACTTAAGAAGGAGTTCGGCTTGGATGCGAAGCTTATTGCCGGCAAGGGGGGCGTGTTTGATGTAATCGCCGACGGCCGACTGATATTTTCCAAATTCAGAACCGGGCATTTCCCTGATCCAGGGGAAGTTACCAAAAAATTGAAAGGATGAGATTATGAAAGTGTGTCTGGCCCAGACGACTTGTATCCCCGGTGATATCGAAACGAACTGTGCCCAGATTTCTGCCCTTGCCGAAAAGGCCAAAGCCCAGGGGAGCTATGTAATCGTTTTCCCGGAGATGCTCGATACTGGATACGAAATAGCTGCCATACGTGAAACGGCGTCGCCCTGGCCGGGTTTGCCTTTCGATACCGCCAGCCGGGTAGCAAAGGATTATCAACTGTATCTTATCATCGGGCTTTCGGAGCTTGAGAAGGATAAAATCTATAATACCCTGGCGGTTTTCAATCCGGAAGGCAATTTGATTGCCAAATATCGCAAGATCCATCTCATGCCCCTGGACCCGGTTAACGAGGAGCAGCACTTGAAGGCAGGGAAGTCACTGGAGATTGTGCCGATCGCGGATATGAAATGGGGCTTGATGATTTGTTATGATCTGCGCTTCCCGGAAATGAGCCGCGAGCTCATTTCGAAAGGCGCTGAGGTGCTGGTAGCCTGTTCCGCCTGGCCTTTTCCCAGGGAATCTCATTGGGAAACCCTCACACAGGCCAGGGCGATTGAAAACCAGTGCTATGTGATCGGCGCCAACCGCGTCGGAACCGATGGCCCCTTGACCTTTTGCGGATCGAGCCGGGTCATCTATCCGGATGGGATTGGGGTAGAATCCGCCTCGCCGGACCAGGAAGAGCTCTTGTTTGCGGAAATTGCCAGGGAATCCGTGACTTCCCTGAGAACCCAGTTTCCGTTCCTGAAAGGTCTTCGATGAAGTGGGAAGTGGCCGGGACCGCTCCTGACCAGGTGACTGCGGAGATATGGTGCGATATCCTCCAGCAGGCGGGGATTCCCGCCATGATCGAACCCCGGGACGCGGTTTCCTTTCTCGGCGTCTCTCCGTTTCCGTGCCGGGTCATGGCACCCGAGGATGTAGTATCACAAGCCAGGGAGATACTTGAAGACTACTTCCCTCCAGCCGAATAATCGAGTCTGCTTCATCTGCTTGCCTTGCTCACTTTGAAACTATATAATGGGTATCGTTTTCCTATGATCAGAGACACAATTGCCGCTGCTCTAAATCAGGCTGCCACCGAAGCCCAGTCGCGGGATTTGATACCGCAGGTCGGATTGCCGGAAGTAATCCTGGAACACCCCCAGAATCCCGATCATGGCGACTATGCAGCAACCATTGCCATGAAACTGGCTCGCGCCGCCAAAATGAACCCCGCTGATATCGCCGAAGCCATTGTCAGCGCACTCCCCCCCGTTGAGGGGATCCAGAGGGTCGAAATCATACGGCCCGGATTTATCAATTTCACTGTTAGTACCGAATGGCTGGCCCGCCAGGTTAATACCATCCTTAATGAAGCTGAAAACTACGGGAATTCGACCATCGGTAACGGAAAGAAACTTCAGATCGAATTCGTCAGCGTCAATCCCACCGGCCCTCTTCATGTCGGTCATGGGCGCGGGGCTGTGCTGGGCAGTACGCTGGCAAGCGTGCTCA
>CAZDMY010000049.1:0-11427 GCA_964506405.1 uncultured Dehalococcoidia bacterium
CTTGACCTGCTGGTAGTAAGCATAAGTCAAGGGTTCCTCCGGTTTCAGCAATTCAGCCTCAGCCACTTCACCGAAAAACATGCTGTGAGTTTTCCCTGCGTCTGCCCGGGAAATCACTTTGGCTTCTATCGTGGCGATGGCATTCTCTTTGATAACCGGTGCACCGGTCACATTGAGGACGTAATCGACCCCCTGGAGCTTATCCACATCGCGTCCGGACCTGAATCCAAACCCTCCGATAAAGCTGAGCGGGGTGTCCTGAGCCAGTATGGAAACCGAAAATGCCAGGCTCTCCTGAATCAGGTCATGGGTCAAGTTTTCCTTGTTTAGACACACCGCAATCGTGGGTGGATCGGAGCATACCTGGATTACCGTATTGGCGATCTGGGCATTCAGCTTGCCCCCTTCCTTATCGCGGGCCCCGATTACGTAGAGCCCGTAGCTAATCTTGTGTAATGCATTCTTATCCATAACCGCTGATCGTAACTCCTTTACAAATTATCGCTACCCATAGAAAAGGTCATGGTACATATTCCGTAATTTGATCTCGTGACCTGCCTCTTCCTGCAATAAATCCTCGCACAAGTTCTGTGCATCCTTATCCTTCAAAGCCTGTTTTATCTTTGAATACAACTGTATGGAGTTTTTCTCCCGCTGGATGGCATATTGCAGCATATCCTGCAATTTGGCGTGTTTATCAATCGGCACGCCGTCTTTTAACAGATCGCTCTCCCGCAAAGCCCTGAGTTTATCTTCATCCCAGTATTTACTCTTGCCGTTTTTCTGTGCCAGTTCGCGGACTTTGTCTACATGCCCGGCTTCTTCATCGGCCAGCGCCTGAAGAAGACTTATGGATACCGGGTCTGAAAACTTTGCTTGAGCCGACCTGTAAATAGCTTCCGCCTCCAACTCTTTTTTAACTGCTACATCCAGCAATTGTTCGATTTCATTACGCATACCTGGTACTTTCGCCTCAGAACCAAATTGTTTTTCTCATAATATGCAGCCGGGCCAGCAAGTATCGAGTACTTAGCATATACTCTTGAATTTCTCTTTCAGTGCACCGCATATCGGACATTCATCGGGCGCGTAACCATCCTCAATATGCCCACAAACGGTGCAAACATTATACTCAGTTTGTTTTTCAGAGACCATAAGATCGATCGCCTTACTGTAGAGTCTGGCATGCTCACGCTCGACATCGCGAACGAAACTGAACTGTTTGGCAACGGCACTATTACCTTCCTCGTTGGCTACCCGGATAATTTCCGGATATACTTCCGATGCCAGGTTTTCGTGTTCAAACGCACTATCCAGATTGGTTTGCGTATCGGAAATCCCACCCAGGAATCTAAGATGATTATAAGCATGAACCGATTCTCCCTCGGCAATAGCTCTGAATAAGGAGGCCATTTGAGGATATCCTTCCTGATCCGCTTTCATCGCGTAGGCCCGATCACGCACGCTGGCCTTCGATTCCGCCTCAAAACCCATTTTTAGATTCAGCAGTGTTTTGGCCCCTTTAATACCAGGGACCTTATGATCAATAAGTTGATCCGCTTCCGCACCACATATCGGGCATTTTTCCGGTTTTTGATCGGTTAGTTCCAGGTGGGAACAATTCGTGCATTTGAACATGATTAATCAAGATCCTTTCTTTGTCTCTCTCAAAACAATAACGCGTCTACGACCTTGATGAGAGGGGCCAAGCGATAGTGAAATACAGACCAGACTTCACGACCATTGACTTCACCCCCCTCTTATCCCGCCCATCAATGGAGGGATAAGGTTCTAATAATTCTCTGCCAGGAGTTCGTAGTACGCCTGAGGGTGTGCGCACGCCGGACATTCTTCCGGCGCTTCGGTCCCCTCGTGAACATAGCCGCAATTCCGACAATGCCACTTCACTACTTTATCCTTTTTAAACACGGTGCCTGATTCCACATTGGCCAGTAATTTGCGATATCGCTTTTCGTGTTCCTCTTCAACTTCCGCTATTTCCTTGAAAACGTTAGCAATCTCCTCGAATCCCTCGTCTCGGGCGACCTGCTCCGCATCCTTGTAGAGCCTGGTCCACTCCATATTTTCACCATCGGCCGAGGCCTTAAGGTTCGCTGCAGTGTCACCGATCACGCCTGCCGGGAAAGCGGCTGTAATCTCGACTTCTCCACCCTGGAGAAATTTAAAAAACCGTTCGGCATGTTCCTTTTCGTTTGCGGCGGTCTCGGTGAAAATCGCCGAAATCTGCTCGTAGCCGGCCTTCTTCGCCACCGAGGCGAAAAAGGTGTAGCGGTTTCGGGCCTGAGATTCGCCGGCAAATGCCGCCAGTAGATGCTGTTCCGTTTTGCTTCCTTTGAGTTCCATTTTTTCTCCTTTTTTTCGATAGTTGGTTGTTTATGATTTATAATTAGTCAACTAAAACAGGTCCTTTTCGCTCTCCTCAATAGCGCGTTTGAGTTCAGCCTCGAGTTCGGGCGGCAGGCCTTCAATATCGACATTCAAAAACCCCCTGACGATCATCGCCGTGGCTTCATCCCTGGTAAGTCCTCGTGCCATCAGGTATTCCACTTCTTCTTCAGCTATTTTCCCGACGGCCGCCTCATGGGAAAGGTCAACATTCGCCACCCTGCCGATGAGTTCCGGGATCGCATGGATGATCCCCTGTTCGCCCAGGATCAGCCCCCGGCATTCAAGGTGTCCGATCACCTCCGGTTTATTAGCCTGGATATCACCCCGAGCAATAACCGTACCCCCCGTGGTAATGGTGCGCGAGATGATCTCTGCGCGGGCTCCTTCAGCATCCAGGATAACCCTCGAGCCAACGTCCATATGGGAGCCCTCAGTGGCCACCAGCACGCTGTTGAACCGCGCCACCGAGTTTCGCCCCACCAGGTAAGCTGTCGGGTACATCTGCATGGTATGTACCGGTTTCATCGAAACGTAATTATTCAGAAAAATACCGTCTTCTTCGACAATGACGCCGCTCCGAGGGCGAACCTCCACATCCGATGCCCAGTTATGAATCATGGTAAAGGTCAGCTTGGCCCCTTTCTTGATATAGAACTCCGATACCCCCAGGTGAAGTCCGGCCGACATCGGATGCGTCGTGCAGCCCGTGATGATGTGCAGTTCCGAGCCTTCTTCAGCGATGACAATATTGTGGACCCGCTGGGTAATGTTTTTATGACCCAGGTAAAGGCATGCCTGAACCGGAAATTCAGCTTTGACCCCTGGCAGGGTACGGATAAAATATCCGTCGCTTTCATTGAGACCGAGATGGGCGGTGTATTTGTCGGCGTCAACCTTCACCACATTCCACCAGTAATCATCCAGCCAATCATATTTCTCACGTGCCTCTGACATACTCAGCACTTCCACGCCCTCTTGAATCGTTGAAAAATGAACGGGCGTCTGGTCCTTTTGGACAAATGTCCCGGCTCTTCCCGATCGATCATCGACCATTACCCCGGCCCTCAACATACTGGCCTTTTCCTCATCCGGCAGACGTGAGGGATCTTCCTCGTAGGCATACTTCTCTTCATCCGTTTCGTACTTACTAAGATCGATATCAGTTCCCAGGGCAGCCGCCTTATTAGCGGCTTCCTCGGCTGCTTTTCGTCTACTGTTTACCTCTGGCATGTTCGACACTCCTCGAAACCTCTTTCCTTGATGCAGTCCAGAATTTCTATAGATTCTCCGCGGGAGAAAATCACGCCATCCAGCATCACGTACCCCCTGCCGGCATGAACGTAATTCAGGATATGGCCTGTATGAGTGATAATCAATCCGGACCGCTGACGAGTACGATGCAGGTCTTTCTGAAGCAGTTTGTTGGTCATCTCGCCGATGAGCCCCATGTTCACCAGGTCCACACCCGATTCCGGCTCATCCAGCAGAACCAGGTCCGGCCCCTGCGCCATCAATTGAAGCAACTCAGATCGCTTGATCTCGCCACCCGAAAAACCGGCGTTAATCTCACGACCGAGCAAATCCTGCATATTCAGTTGTTCGGCCAGATCATTCATCTCTGCCTCATCCATACGTCCACGCATCGATGCTGCAACCAAATCCCTGGTTTGTACCCCTTTTACCACGGGAGGACGCTGAAAGGACATCCCGATCCCCAGCCGGGCACGCTCGTCAAGGGTCGTGTGAGTAATATCCTGCCCTTTGAAAATTATCTTCCCGGCCGTAATCTTGTAGCGGGGAAAACCCATAATAGCCATGAGCAGGGTCGTTTTCCCACTGCCATTGGGCCCAAACAAGGCCTGGGTTTCCCCGACATCCAGAGAAACATTAACTCCATGCAGAATCTCTCTTTCCCCCACCTCCACACGCAACCCCTCAATTCTAAGCATCTCCCCGTCACTCAAATTGTCCATAGTATCCATACCTCAATTCATAAAATATTTAACCATACGGTTCATGGCAGATCCTGTCGAACTGCGCTTCATCGATTTTTTTCAAACGATATGCATGAACTTGATTTCACTATACCACCGGCAGGTGAAATATCATATTTGTTTGATGAACAAGCATCTCTATCGATACCGCCAGCATCCTACTTAAACTTCGGCTCCTTCTGTTTTCGCAGTGCTTCCATCACCTGCGGATTGATATTAGCTTCACCTCCGCATTCGGGAATGTAACAGGTAACATCGACGAAAGCACAGTCCTTATCGCAACTGGGGCAGTGCTCCGGCGGATTCCGGGCATCCATTTGATAACCACATTCGGTACACATCCATTTTGTCATTTCTTCCTCCTTCATGATATTGAATATCAAATTAAATCGCTAACGGATTAGACCTCCTGAGACGCAGCGAATTCGATACCACCGATACCGAACTCAGCGCCATAGCTGCTGCTGCATACATCGGATTCAGAAGAATTCCCCACAGTGGATATAGAATCCCGGCTGCAATCGGAATACCCAGTGAATTATAGAAAAACGCCCAGAATAAATTCTGCCTGATGGTTCGCATCGTCTGATGGCTGATATGCATCGCACTGACCACGCCATGCATATCGTCCCGGATAAGTGTGATATCCGAAGCCTCCATGGCTACGTCCGTGCCCGTCCCAATAGCAATACCGATATCGGCCTGAGCCAGGGCCGGTGCATCGTTGATGCCATCGCCTACCATCGCCACTACTTTGCCCTGTTGTTGCAGACGCCTGATCTCATTGGCCTTCTCGTCAGGCAGAACCGGAGCGATTACCCTCGCGATGCCGGCCTCAGCCGCAATCGCCTCAGCCGCCTGCCGGTTATCCCCGCTCAGCATGATGACTTCATACCCCATTGCCTGCATCTGCCGGACTGCATCTGCTGAGGTATCCTTCAAAACGTCAGCAACCGCGACTATGCCGGCCGCCTTCCCTTCTACGGCCAGGACCATCGCTGTCTTCCCCTGCCGAGATAACGTATCCAGTTCCGATTCCAGTGCACCGACCGAAATTCCGGTTTCCTGCATCAACTGAACGTTTCCAAGAAGCAACTGCTGACCTGCAACAACCGACCGGATACCCTTTCCTGGCAGCGCTTCAAATTCCCGGCTTTCCTGCACGGGAAGCCCTTTCTCCCTCGCACTGTTAACGATGGCTTCTCCCAACGGATGCTCGGAATTATTCTCGATAGAAGCAGAAAGTCCTAATACATGATCACTGTTTATTCCATTGACGGAAAATATATCCGTTACCACCGGGTTGCCCTGCGTAAGGGTACCGGTCTTATCGAGAACGATGGTATCAACCTTACGTGCCGTCTGGAGGGTTTTTCCGTCTTTGATCAGCACCCCCATCTCAGCCGCACGGCCTGTTCCCACCATTATGGCTGTCGGCGTTGCCAGTCCAAGTGCACAAGGGCAGGCTATAATCAGAACCGCCACGGATATCAGCAATGAGAAAGCAAATCCCTCACTGGTCGCCATAAACCAGATCGTCAATGCCAAAGCAGCAATAATAAGCACTACAGGCACAAAGAAGCTCGCCACCCGGTCAGCCAGCCGTTGAACAGGGGCCTTGGAACCCTGCGCCTCACGAACGATCCGAATAATCTGAGACAGCGCCGTATCTTTGCCCACTTTCGTCACTTGAAAGCGAAAACTACCCGTTTTGTTGATTGTGGCCCCGATCACCTCGTTGCCGGGCTGCTTTTCGACCGGGATGCTCTCACCACTGATCATCGATTCATCCACCGCCGAATAACCTTCCCGTACAATACCATCCAACGGTATTCTCTCTCCCGGACGAACGACCACGAGATCACCCATTTGTACCTGGCCGACAGGCATCTCTATTTCCCTTCCCTCCCGAACTATGCGCGCGGTGGAGGGACGTAGTCCCATCAGCTTTCGAATCGAATCTGAAGCGTGCCCCTTCGCCCTTGCCTCGAGCAATCTCCCGAACAGGATAAGGGTGATGATCATCGCAGCCGTATCATAATAGACATGTAAAGATTCGCCGGGCTTACTGATCAAATCCGGTGCAAAGGTAACTATGACACTGTAAGTAAAGGCCGCTGTCGTGCCAACCGAAATGAGCGTGTTCATATCGGCGGTTCTGCGCTTCAGGGATGCAACAAATCCCCGGTGAAACACAAACCCGGCCCAGAAATAAACCGGCACCGTCAGACTGAAGAGGATATAGAACATACTACCCTCGGAGACTTCCTTCAGCCACGGGATATTCTGGTGCATACTGCCAATTAAGACCAGAACCGCCAGCGCCGCACTTATGATCACTTTCCGCTTCAATTGCTGGTACTGGACATATTGCGCCGCGTTTTCGATATCACGATCATCCCCTTCTTCGGATACCTCCAACGGCTTATATCCGGCATCCTCAATGGCACGCCTGATATCAGTCAGGTCCACCGCTTCAGGTATATACTCCACCGTGGCACGCTCGGTAGCAAAGTTGACGTTGGCAGACGCAACGCCGCTGGTGCGCTGCAGCGCCCTCTCAACATTGCGCACACAGGCAGCACAATGCATGCCACTGATCGGAATATCTACTTTCTTCGTTGATGTCATCGTCGGTTTCCACTAACTCAATCTGCGCAGGGCAGGTACAGCCGATCGACTGTACCTGCCCCTGTAGTATGTGTGATAATACTACTCAACCGGCTTCATGTTCTGGCCGCAGCACACCAGTGTACCCCCACCGGCCTTGGTTACCACCACCTCGTTCCCACAGATCAGGCATTTGTACTTTTCGCCTTCTTTCTTTACCGCCATTTCACATCTCCTTTCTTTGAATTTCTACTCCGATCTTAGACCGGGAATAACCCTGTCACAATCCTGTATCCTACCTCACACTATCCATCCGTTCACACTTCGCAAACCTCAGTACGAACGGATTTGCCTGTTTCTCCAGCTACCGATCGTCCTGAGCTTGTCGAAGGGTGAAGTGAGGCAAACAGGTAAATATTACTCGCCATCTAACTTATCCTAACCTTCCACAAGCCTCTTACCCGCTTGAAACGCATCATTGAGTGCCGTTTCATGATCCTTGATCGCACCTTTCTGATCGACCCTGGAGTAATGCAGTTCGTCTGCCAAAAACGCATCCATGACCGTCAGCCAGCTCTTGACCACCGGCCGCGAACCCTCGAACTGACTGGTAAATCCGGTTCCTCCGACGGCAATAAACAAGCCTCTTCTCTCCCCACCGGCGTTCATGGCTACCGGTTGTTTGAGCACATACTTAAGGGCCCACAATGCCTGACACCGATCGATCATCGCCTTGGCCTGTGCCGTTATCCCCATGAAAAACATCGGGGAGGCCAGGATAATACGATCCGCCTGCCTCAGTTTCGGGTAAACGGACTGCATATCGTCATCAATCACACACTGTCCGGCAGCCAGGCATCCATCGCAGTGCCGGCAGGGTTCAATATTGAGTTTGGCGATAACGATTGTCTCGGCTTCAGCACCGGCGCTTTTTGCGCCCGCCATCGCCTGCTCCAGCAATAGGTCCGTATTACCACCCCGTCGCGGGCTCCCTGCAATTCCCAATACTTTCATCACATACTCCAGACGCTTATATTCCAAGCCTGTTTTTGATTATGTCTTCGTTGAATCCGATGATAACTTCTTTATCGATCACGATAACCGGCACTCCCATCTGCCCTGATATCCTCACCATTTCATCTCGCGCAGTTTGATCTTCCAAAACGTTGTATTCTTCAAATCCTATACCGTTTTCCTCCAGGAAACGCCTGGCTTTACGGCAATGAGGACAGGTGGGCGTCGAATAAACTTTTACAACGGCATTAAGCTTCATTAACTCAACCTTTGCTGGTTTTCGAAAGCACCATCCCAGCCAGCGCCAGACTTTCAGACACCAGGTCGTCCAGAGTAACCAACCCGACAAATTTACCCGTCCGGTTCAGAACCGGCAAATAATGAACACCGGCATTGGCCATTACCCTTGCCGCTTCAACAATATCGGTACGTGTCTCCAACTTCGGGATGTTATTGGCCATAAGCATTTCCGCTTTTACCTCATTAGGGTCAAGACCATGCGCCACAACTTTGGAAATAATATCTCTTTCGGTGATGATCCCCTTGAATTTGTCACCTTCACAAACCGGCACGACGCTCATCCGGGACGCCATAAGTATTTGAGCGATCACCGAAACCGGATCGGAAGGGGATGCCGGTTGAATTCTTTGCTTCATGATCTGCTTGATTATTGTCATTGACGTTTCTTAATGGCATCATTTATCGACTATATCAATTCACAACGACCCCGGGATGTGATCAAAGTCTCTATAACCCGATTGCCTCTTTGCCATAAAGATCCCTCATCGCATCTATGATAGCGGAATTAAACCGTGTAATGTCGGCAGGTTTGCGCGAGGTAACCAGGTTACCATCCTGCACCACAGGTGCATCTATCCATATCGCGCCGGCATTACGCAGATCGACAGCTATTGAAGGCCAGGAGGTCACCCGGCGGTCCTTGACAATATCCGCAGAAATAAGGAGTTGCGGCCCATGGCAGATGGCTGCCACCACACTGCCCGCATGGTAAGCTTCCCTGACCAGGTCGATCATCGGCTGGAACAGACGCATTTTGTCTGGTGCATAGCCGCCCGGTATAATAACGGCATCGAAATCTGCGGCTGTTACCTGATCCGCATTGGCATTTACTTTAATCGTCGCGATTCTTCGCTTGCCGGTGTAGGACTCCTTCGATCCGCTGCCCACCAGAACCACTTTGGCACCGGCATCCTTCAAAGCCCGCATCGGTCCGGTCAGTTCGGAATCCTCAAAACCATCCTCTACCAGTATGGCAACTCGATTTCCTCCAAGCATATCAGCCGGCTACCTCACATCATTATTTCAGAGTTTCTCTGAATCCAATTGGCGGCTGTTTCGAACCGCCCTTCAGCAAAAATAGAATATCGTAGATTCCATCGCAGGGTCATAAAATCCATTTGAAAAACATTACAAACCTATAACATTTTGACCGGGGTGACCCAGGTCGCATACGTGACCGATCAGCATGGGAGACAATGAAGATGTACAAAGAATGCAATATGAACAGAAAGGCGATTAATAATGTGGGACGAAGGTACAGATAAGACAACTTACCAGGAGTATGTTGAGTGCCCCAAGTGCGGGGCACCGTTGAAGCTGGACATCAACCTTACACATATGAATGGGGAACTTTACATGTGGTTCGAAGGGTTGTGCCTTGATTGCTTCGATACGGTCATGGACCCGATGCCGGTGCTGACTGACATAACCGAAGAAAACCGTCGAATGATATGGCGGATGCTATCCAATTGAACCCAATACCGTTGTTCAACATGGCTATCAGTTAGCTTCCCCGAAAGCCCTAAAACACCTATCGGCGAATATCCAAATAAAGGGTACGGATATCGAGACGCTTGTTATCCATCTGATCGAGTACAGAAGATACGCAAGCTTCTTTATTTGCTTCGTTCAAACTTGAAATAAAAACTTCATAGAACGGATGCATGAGGAACCCTCACCATTCTTTGATGCCGATTATACCATTAACAGGCAGAAATCACTATTACCTACAAGGCTCTTTATGGTTCGGATATAGCCAAAGATGCGGACCGGTCGGGGTGCGACCGGTCCGCATCTTCCCCGCACAACATCAACCCCGCCTTCAAAGACGCTCAACATAAATATGGCAGTAAGGCTGGCTGCTCTTGTTTTCATAGTAGTCCTGGTGATATTCTTCTGCTTCCCAGAAGGTCGATGCCGGAATCAGTTCGGTAGCCACTTTGTACCCCTTAGCCTCGAGTTCAGCTATCAGTGATTCAGCGATTCTCTTTTGTTCTTCATTCAAATAGAAGATGGCTGATTTATATTGCTCACCGATATCAGGGCCCTGGCGGTTTACCTGCGTCGGATCATGGATATTGAAAAAAGCCGGCCCAGTTCCTCGTAAGAAGTCCGGGCAGGATCGTAAATTACTTCGATAGCTTCCACATGGCCGGTGCTGTGAGCGCATACCTCCTTGTAGGTGGGATTCTCTGTTTGCCCACCGGTATAACCCACCCTGGTGGAAAGCACGCCCGGGGCATTGGCGAAATGGTATTCCATGCCCCAGAAGCATCCGCCTGCAAACACGGCCGTCTCAGTACCGGATGCTTCAGGCAGGAAGCAAAGAGAGGTAGAATTGACACAATGCCGGATATCCTTGTCGGTGAAACCCTCCCCACTGAATACGTGCCCGAGATGCGCCCCGCAATTGCTGCAAACGATCTCGGTGCGCCAGCCATCGGCATCCGGAACCTCTTTCACTGCACCGGGGATCGCATCATCAAAACTCGGCCAGCCCGACCCCGAATCGAATTTGGCATCCGATGAAAACAGAGGAGTCCCACACCGCTTGCACGTATAAGTCCCGTCTTCATGATGGTCGTAGTATTCTCCGGTAAAAGGCCTCTCCGTACCCTTGTATACGATCACCTGTTCCTCTTCAGGGGTCAATTTGTTGTATTCCATCACGTCTCCTTCGAATTCCGCAACTGCGCAGGCATCCGTTGTTAAACCCTCGTTATTATCCCTGAACGACCATACGCCAATCATAACCATGCCTATCAGGAAAATCAAAAGCACTATCCATATCGTTACCATCTTGCCCATACCTCACGCTCCATTTATTTACTGATAGTATACAGGTGTGATTTATATCGGGCGGTGATCCAGGTCACAGTATTTAAGGTGTTCCTTCCATACTGATAATGGAAAAACCGGATACCGGATTGCCATTCTCGTTTTGTTAACCAGGGACCCAGGCAAATAGTCCTAGTATTGCAAATTCAAGCGTACTACCCCAGACCGGCCAGGCGAGGGTGATTTTCGATCAGGGCCAAAGCCCGTAAGGCGCTTGCTTCCTTATCCTTAATCTCCAGCATCACGTCGAAATCATATTCGC
>CAZDMY010000050.1:0-11226 GCA_964506405.1 uncultured Dehalococcoidia bacterium
TTCATAAAATATCCACCCACCCAGAAACCGCCTCCCAGGTAATTGTTCCGTTCCACAATCACAACCTTCAGCCCCTTTCGGGCCATGTCGCGGCCAGCAACCAGACCGCTGGGACCCCCGCCAACGATGATAACATCGCTTTCGATGCATTCATCGAAATGCCTCATATAACTGCTCACGATAGCCCTGGTAACATCTTTTTCGCTTACCGGATGAAAAAGCGGCATTTCACAAATCTCCTTATCAGCATTCTCGTTTGGGTGCACCCAGGTACTCACTTACGATCTCCATGGCGCAGAATTCACCGCACATGGTACATCCCGTGCCCCGGGTAGTCCCTCGATTTCTAATCTCTGCAGCCCTCCTGGGATCGAGTGAGAGCTCGATCTGGCGATTCCAGTCCAGGTTTTTTCTGGCGGCCGACATCTGGCGGTCCCACTCCCATGCTCCCTGAAGTCCTTTGACTATATCCCCGGCATGCGCTGCGATTCTGGAAGCGATCACACCTTCCCTGACCTCTTCGGGGTTGGGCAGGGCGAGATGTTCGGATGGCGTGACATAACAGAGGAAATCGACGCCGGCCGCAGCCGCGACCGTACCGCCGATTGCGGAGGTAATATGGTCATATCCGGCTGCGACATCCGTTACCAAAGGCCCAAGGACGTAGAACGGAGCGCCTTTACATACGCGTTTCTGGACCTGCACATTGGCGGCTATCTGGTCAAGCGGCATGTGCCCCGGCCCTTCCACCATCACTTGCACCCCCGCATCACGCGCTCTATCCACGAGTTCCCCTAGAGTGAGTAATTCTTCAAACTGTGCCCGGTCGGAGGCATCAGCCAAGCTTCCCGGACGAAGTCCATCCCCCAGACTCAGTGTTACATCGTATTTGCGGGCGATCTCCAGAAGCCGGTCATACTCCTCGTACAAAGGGTTCTCCTGCTCGTTATGCAATATCCAGGCAATCAGGAACGCCCCTCCGCGCGAGACGACGTCGGTCAGCCGTGTGTCCGCCTTTAGTCGTTCGATAGTCTTACGGTTTACCCCGCAGTGGACTGTGAGGAAATCCACACCATCCCGGGCATGGTTATCGATGGCGGCGAAGATATCAGCAGCAGTCATTTTCACAATCGCGCCGTGGTTTTCAATTGCGGCGATCCCCGCTTCATAGATCGGAACGGTACCCAGGGGAACCGGGCATTTCTTCACTATTGCCCGGCGTATGGCAGGGATATCCCCGCCGGTACTTAAATCCATTACGGTATCGGCCCCTGCCTCCAGCGCCGCTTGAAGCTTGGCCAGTTCCGTACTAATATCGCAGGCGTCGGAAGAGGTGCCCAGGTTGGCGTTCACTTTGGTAGTGAGCCCTTTTCCGATACCGCATGGCTCTAACCCTTCGTGGTTGATGTTTGCCGGTATAACAATGAAGCCTTCCGCAACGCCCTGCCGCACGGTCTCGGGCTGTATTCCTTCATTGCGGGCTATGATTTGCATTTGAGCTGATATAGTTCCGCTTCTGGCGATTTCCAATTGAGTTGCCATTTCCTTCTCCTAAAACAAAAAAGACCAAGCGCAGCAGGCAGCCGGTACTTGGTCTTGGTTTCACCGCTTCCCTACGCTCGCATTACCGAGGTCAGGTTCAAAGAGTTCCCCTTATGAAGGGGTCTCAGCTTTGAGCACCTCTAGCGGGTTTCGTCTATACTATATATCTTACCAGAATTATAGATCAGAGATAACGTGTTTGTAAACGGAAATGGAAAAAGCGGCCATAATAAATCATGTCCGCTTTTTGATTCCAATTCCTTTCTATCGAGGCGATGCAGTACGCCCTAGGTTATCGACTTCAAACCGCTATAGATCGCAATTCACACCGCGCCACATCATCAGCAAAGTATCTTCTTCCGCGCCACCCATGACCCAGATATAAGCTGCATCGGCCTCGTTGCCTTTCTCCCACAGGCTCACACTTGTCATGCCTCCAGTGTTCATGCCGAAATCGCCGTATCTGTTCCAGCCATTTTTAGGCATTTCGCTCGCATAAAAATCAGCCACATCCGAAACATCTGCATCGACCTCGTAGTATTTCCATTCGATCTTCTCGCAATCCCCTTCTTCGGCCATTCCCATCATGCCGGAAAACGAAGCGGCTTCATTAGCACCCGGATAGACAGGGACGTCGTCCCAGGTAAAATTACCTGTAGATGGCGTATCATCCGAACCGGAATCATCATCGCCATTGCCTGATCCGTCTCCCTCCGCTCCTTCGCCACACCAAATGACTACCTGGGTCTTGCCATCCTCCGTGCCGGCACTAATGCCCGCGCCGATATCTCCACCTGATTTGGCCCAGACTGTCATGGCCCAGTCATCCATATTCATGTTCATCTGGTTTTCCCATCCTGCATCTTCCATCTCTTCTTCATAAAAATCAATCACATCGTCTTTACTATCATTTGTCGAGAAGAAATGATACTCTACCTGCGCATATTCGCCGGCCTGATTCCCGCCAAAAGACCATTGGGCATTTTCAACTTCGTCCGCATTCGGGTAAATGGGGATATCCTTGCAGACTTCGCCGGATGTTGAACCGCCGCCGTCTCCGGGAGTATCTTCATCTCCACCCTGAGTTTGCTGCCCACCACCGGTAGCTTCCTGGGTCTCATCATCCCCACCACCACAGGCAACGATGCTCACGCAACTGAGGGCCAGAACGAGCACCAGCATGAGCGCGATTATTTTTTTCATTTTCTTCACCTCTTTATTTTATAGCTTGTATATGGTTACAGTGACTATATTAGATATGCGTTTTCGGAGAAATCACCCGCATATGGAAGCCTGAGAAAACATCGTATCAAGCAACTTGACTACTTATTTCCAATTCAATTATAGAACATGTAAATGCAGGGGGCAAATAAGAAAATCCCCGATCAGGTATTTTCTGATCGGGGATTGAAACGGTTCCGCTTGAAACGATTTACAGTGGGTGTTAAGGCATATCCCAGCCTTCCGGC
The DNA here is from genome assembly GCA_964506405.1 of uncultured Dehalococcoidia bacterium. Classification (GTDB taxonomy): domain Bacteria; phylum Chloroflexota; class Dehalococcoidia; order SZUA-161; family SpSt-899; genus JBGLNL01. The sequence continues at coordinate 3,012 of CAZDMY010000050.1, forward strand.
ATATCAAATTCCGGCATGTCGAAATCACCGAAATCCGGCATTTCGTATTCTCCCTCACCTAGAACTTCATTTGCCGGTGGTGGTTCAATGTCCATGGACTTGTTGATATCTGTTACATCGATAAGGTATTCCATTTCAGTTTCGAAGCCTCCGGTTGTTAAAGTGGATGTTCCAACCATCTTGATAACCACTTTCGGAAGCTTTCCTTCGTCAGCGACCCACATCGTACCTTCGAAATCGGATTCAACTTCATCGACTAAACCCTGGGGATCGGGATTAGCAACCATGATTGATGCCTCAACATCATATTTCTTACAATTGACGCCGTTCACTTTCTCTTTGCCTTTGTAATCAAGATCATGTTCCAGGTCAAACTCATCAGTGAAATCGTAATCGATGTCGCCATCCTCCCACTCATCCTCCCATCCTTCATCCGAGTAATACGTCCATTTTTGCTGTCCCATTGACCTTGTCCAGGTTTCATTACCGATAGTAATTGTTTCGGCGGTGAACATTCCCATATCCATATAGGAATAAGAAGCATCGGCTTTGTTGTCAACCTTCTCGTCCATTACAATTACCATCTCACCGCCGGATCCACCGGGAATACCTTCGGGCATTTCGGTCGTTACTTCCATATGCATAGCGAAACTGTCGAGTTCATCGTATGAAGCGAAGCCCATCATCTCTTCAAGATTACCCGAGTCGGGTGTCCCTTCATCCGGAGTTTCTTCGTCCGGAGTTTCTTCACCCTTTGTTTCCTGCTCGTCGCCAGGCGTAGCTTCCTGGGTCTCATCATCCCCACCACCGCCACAGGCAACGATGCTCACGCAACTGAGGGCCAGCATAAGCACCAGCATGAGCGCGATTAGTTTTTTCATTTTCTCACCTCTTTATTTTATGTATACTTAAATATTAATATTAGATATGCCGATCGGCGAAATCGCCCGCATATGGAAGCCGGTAGCGTTCCCCTTGATATGCCTTAACCATCAGGAGTACCCAGAGGACAAACGTGGCAACACCCAAAAGGATCGAGACTATATAGAACAGGATCCATATGTAGGGTATCAATTGCAGGATCGACAGAATGATTTGCAGGATGGTAAATGCACCGAACACCACGATCGATTGCATGGCATGGAACCGAACGAAATCATTTTCCTTTTCGATTAAGAAAAAGATAAGTCCGGTAATCCAGCCAACCAGGTAACAAAGCAACCCTGCCACATTCGGTTCAAGGCTGGTTGTGGACCCGGCCGAGGGGCTTCCCGGGGCACGCATCGGTGCCCCGCAATTGACGCAAAACTTCACGCCTTCGGCGTTTTCGCTGCCGCATTTGCTACAAAACATGGATTTCAGTTTTTATTTAACCTATTTGTGACTAAACAGGATTCAGGCCTTATTGATTCTTTGAAATTAGGGCGGACAATCCCATTAATACACCGGCAACCAATATACCAAAGACCATCCGATCGAAGAATTGCCCTGCCGCATATGAGCCATTATCAAAAATGTCATCAGCACCTATTGCGGTTAACAAGCCGGACAATAAGGCGAATGCAAGACATACAGCTCCAGCAATCAGTAAAATAAGTGCAACTGGTAATTTATCAAGCATTTCTACAAATCCTCCCATATTTGATGTTGATGTTGACGTTGATTCCGCTTTGCTGCTTGCAGCAGATCGTTTGGGTTTGGCCTTCGATTTTGACTTTGCACCGCTCTTGGACTTTGGTGCCGGAGCATCGGTCAATGACTCGCCGCACTTCTCGCAGAAAGTGCTGTCATCGGGGTTTTCGGCACCACATTTGTCGCAGAACATTCATCCTCCTTCTTCTTGTAGTCATGCAATCATAATCTTCATGCTGAGTTATATTATCCCACTCACTACTGGCTGTCAAGGTATATGGGCATAAATCCTGGTAAATTTCCAGAGAAGACCATCTTGCGTATCTGCATGATGCTATAATGGGGAACAAACCCGGTAATATCCAATGCCAGAAATATCCGTGTTCGAGGCGTTTGCTGTTATCCTCATTGTCACCTTTGGGTCCTGTATTCAGGGATCCATCGGATTTGGCTGGGCCATGGTCTCGGCGCCGTTTATCGTTCTGATCGAATCTGATTTTGTTCCGGCCCCGATGATCCTCAGCGGCGTACTGCTGGTTATCCTGTTAACCTGGCGTGAGAGAAAATCCATCGACCGACAGGGCGTCCAGTGGATGACCGGCGGCTGCATCCCCGGCATTGCCGGAGCTTCAGTAGTTCTCGTTTTCGTTTCAAGTGCGGCATTCACTATCATATTTGCAGTACTCGTACTACTGGGGGTGCTCTTGAGCGCTATCGGGTTAAATGTGATGCTTACCAATCGAAATCTCTTCCTGGCGGGTTTTCTATCCGGCTTTATGGGTACTATATCTTCGATCGGCGGCCCGCCGGTCGCACTGATCTATCAGCATTCGGCCGGAGCCAGGCTGCGGGGCACGCTGTCCGCGTTCTTCCTTCTGTGCGCCTGCATGGCTCTCCTCGGACTGTTAATAGCCGGGTGGCTCGGTATCAAAGAGCTGAAACTGGCAATAATCCTGATCCCCGGTCTGGTAATCGGATTTGCTCTCTCTCGCTTTACCGCCGGATTAATGGATCGTTATTCCCTGCGCCCGGCGGTGCTCGTCTTTTCCGCATTAGCCGCAATTGCCGTGCTGGTCCGCGCAGTGATCTAACGGAAGGCCGATTACCTGTTCAGTGTTTTCAAAGCCAGCACTGGCACTTATTTCCCTACCACGGCCTTAATACCCTCAGATTCACAGATTTGCCTGGCATTCTCGACCTGGGAATCGTCCGGATGATCAATACCGCTGAGCGGATACTCTCGGCCCATCCTGGCATAACTGGGTGTGCCCCACTCGTGATAGGGTAGGAGAGAGATTTGCTCAGCGCCGATTTCATGGCCGAACCGGGCAATCCGCTGAATGGTATCCTCGTTGAAATTGAATTCCGGAATCAATGGAAGCCTCAACCATAACCGGTTGCTGGCTGCCGCCTTTCGGGCATTTTCCAGTATCAGGGAATTATTTTGCCCCGTGCCGATGATATGGCGGGAGGTATCCATGTGCTTGATATCGAAAAGAACCAGATCCACATATGACAGGATCGATTCCATAACCTCCCACCTGGCGAAACCACAGGTATCCAGTGCCGTGTGTATATTGCGGGCCTTCAAGGCTTTGAACAACTCTCGGGTAAACGTTGGCTGAAGCAGGGGTTCACCGCCGGAGACCGTCACCCCTCCACCCGAATTAATATAGAAAGGTTCATCGCTTATGACCTCTTTGATGACATCTGCCACAGTCATTCGCTCACCTGCTACAATGATTGCACCGGAAGGGCAGACTTCCGCACATTTCAAACAAAGGTCACATTGTTCGCGATGAATCACCCGGCCTTGAAGGGGGTCAAGGGTAATGGCTCCTACCGGGCAGGCTTCGATGCACTTACCACAACCGATACACTTATTGTCATAGGTCATGATCTCAGGGTGAGTTGCCTGAGATTCCGGGGTACTGCACCATTGACATCGTAAGGGACACCCCTTTAAAAAAACGGTGTCCCTGATACCCGGACCATCGTGTACAGTGAATCGTTGGATTCGAAGTACGAGTCCCGTTACCTCTCGCTCATCCGATTGCGTCAATCATTACCCCACGAAGGCCTGCTCGGTTCTGGCGATGATATCATCCTGAAGCGTTGTCGTCAGATCGACGAAGTAAGCCGCATACCCGGAAACCCTGACGATCAAGTCCTCATGATCCTCAGGTTCAACCTGGGCCTCCTTTAATTCTTCAGGAACCACCACATTGAACTGGATGTGATGAATGCCAAGATCGGACCAGGTTTTCAAATAATCGGCAAAGACCTCTCGATAATCGCCCCTCAACATGTGGGGTGAAAACCGCTGGTTAAGCAGATGGTTGTGCGATTTGAGCGGATCGATCTTGCCCACCGATTTCAAAACCGCTGTCGGGCCTTTGATATCGCGGCCCTGTGCCGGCGAGATGTTCCCATCCGGCAGAGGCTCCTTGGCGAACCTTCCGTCAGGTGTAGCGCCGCAACCGGCCCCTGTGAAGTATCCCATCGAGGCGGATGTGCCGTCGATGTCGTAGGGAGCCCCGTAGTAAGAGGTGTAATTCTTTAATTCTCGGGCCATGCCGTAAAATACGGTCTTCGCCAAATCGTCCACATAGTCATCATCATTGCCAAATTTCGGGCAGGCAAGCATCATCTGGCGCAGGTCCTCTTTTCCTTCGAAGTTGGTATCCAGCGCCTGGCGAAGCTCGGCCATGGTGATCTTCTTTTCATCAAAAACCAGCTTTTTAATCGCTGCCAGACCATCTGCAGCGGTAACGCCCCCGATCATCAGGAGCCAGCTTCGCGGGTAGTACTGCCATTTGCGGCAATCCAGGGCAACATCAATGGAATCGTCCATCACAATGGTAGTAAACGGCCGGGGAAGCAGTTCTTCGTACACCATATCTCCGGCGTTCCCCAGTGCCACGTTCTTTTCGGCAAAGAAATTATACTGAACAAAGAAGGCATCAATCACATCATCGATTGATTCGAACGTATTTGGATCGGGCGTCCGGGCTCCCAGTTGGGCACCGGACATATTATCGACGCCCTGATTGAGGGCCAGGTCCAGACACTTGGGTAGAGAGAAATGACCCATCGACTGGCGGTTTACGATGTTCTTGCCGGGAATCTGCCAGGCCATGCAGTTGTTGATCGCATAGCTGCGTGCATCCTCAATCGAGAATCCCCGCTCAAGGAAATAGGGGATCATCACTTTATCGTTAAAAAAGGCCGGCTGTGCCACACCGGTAGATTGACAGTCGATTGCCCTCAGGACGAGATCGCGAGGGGTTTTATCGTTATATCGGAAGCACAGGGGCGGCTGGACCGATTGCAATTCTATCGTGGCATCCAGTATCAGGTAGGAAAGGTCATTACACACGGCGTTCCCTTCTTCATCACAACCGGCCAGGGTGATATTCTGCCATGCCAGCCCGCCACCGCCAGCACTCATCATCACGGGCGGGTGTACATATCCCATCTCCTCGAATTTAATCCACAGGAACTCCAGCAGATTCAGGGCATCTTCACGAGTGATACGGCCTTCCGTGAGGTCTTTTTCGTACCAGGGATTGCACACATAGTCGAGCCGGAAGCCGGAGCCTACAGCAGGCATCTCGATAAAATCTACAATGATGTGAATCAGGAAGAATGCCTGTAGACAATCGTGAAATGTCTGGCACGGATGTTCCGGTACCCTCTCACAACGGTCGGCAATTCCTTCAAGGATTGCTTTCTTTTGGGGATCGGTTTCGGCCTGCGCCTTTTGGCGAGCCAGTGCGGCATATCGTTTGGCGAACGTGATGGCTGCTTCCAGGGTGATGATGGCTGCTTCCAGGAAGCGTTTCATTTCGCCATAATCTCGCGTGGAAAGGCTTTTGTCTTCCCCGATCTCCTCGAGCCTTGCCTGGCAATCGTTGATAACGGCCCTCAGGCCGGTTTCGAAAATACGGCCATAGGCGGGTAGTGCAGAATCCCACTGATAGGAAAAGAAGAACACCCCGTTGTATTTGGAGTATGCTTTTACGCTTTCCGGGACAAGTTCGCGCTCTTTTCCGTGGGCACATTTATCCTGCCAGTATTTGTGGATTTCGAAGAGTTCCTCGCGTCCGGCATCATCGATCATGTGTTTATATTCATCCTGAATGGCTTTGTTCAGCCACCGAACGAACATTTCCGGATAGGTGGGAACCGATGACGGATCACTGGCGATATTGCCCACGATCTGCTCGTTTTCCTGGATGAAAACAGTCATATTCTCCAGAATCTTTTTCAGCGCTTTGGCGCGCCGAATGACCATGGGTTCTCCCTCGGTTTCCTTGTACGATTCCGTTACCAGCCGCGCCCGTTCCAGGCACAACCGCACATTTGCTCTGTAACCCGCGCTATCGTCGACTCGTTCCAATCCGCGGTAAAGCCCTTTAATGGCCTTGATGACCTTTTCTTCTTTACGTTGCTGGACTGCTGCGTTCATTTTGCACCCTCCCGGATGATTTTTACAGGTATAATTTTATCACAAATACGATTATTTTGACATTCCCCGTGACCGATGGTTTAGTCTAACCGAAATAACGGATAGTGGAATATGACCTGGGTCACATTTTCGGTTGATCCTTGCTTTGCCGGCTTGCAGTTTATTAATGCTTGAGGTTGGGAGGCTCTATTCTTGGTTAGCAAGAGATAAAAGCGCGTTCACAATAACCAGCGCCTGTTCATTTTTTCCCGGACTGCTTCTGAGCACGTTTCGTGCCTGGGCCAGCAACGGGAGTGCCTGACTGTTGCTGCCGTTGTTAATGTAGACGTGCCCCAGGCTCAACAGAGCCAGGGCCTGGGTATCGAACGGAGAGTCTGTGTCTACCGGGATTGTCAACTGATTTGCACTCATTCCATCATCAAAATCCGGATAAAGGTGTACTTTCAATTCACTAAACTCGAAATCACCATAGAAAACCAGAGAAGCATTAGTTCGGTCGCTTAATGAAATAGCTTGATCTTTTTCGTTCGCTATTTCCGGGGATGGGGTAATTTGCACGTCAGTCAGCCGGTTGCTACTGATCTCTCGTTCAAGGGCATTGATCAGCCTGGCGGAAAAAGCTGCTGTCCGAGTGTTGCCAGCAAATTGAGGCACAACTACCAGATATTGACCCGCCCCGGTATTAACCGATTGTGTGATACTCGGGGAAGGAGTGATTTTGCCCGCAATTGTAGAATCAGGAGTGGATTTCGAAGGTTCGTCCGATCCATCGGATGAGAGGTTGACAAGCACCGCCCATCCGATCAGGGCCAGGATACTGATTACGAAGACGATTGCTAGGCCGGCCCATTTTCGGGCTACGTGCACGCCCAGCAATTGTCTCCATAAGGCAGCCGGATCGAAATATGAGTTGAAAACCTGGCTTGTTTCTTCAATGGATTTTTCATCATAATCAGGGGTATCGGAATGCCTGGAACCGGTAGCAGTATCTGTGAGACGCTCCGGTCGAAAACCGGCAACCAGTAAGAGGGTATCTCTTTCTTCCGATGAGAGGCGCAGTTTTTCCGCTATTGCTAAGACATCGGCCCTGTTACTGGGCCGGCTGGTCGCGCCCTCCTTCCAGCGAAACACGGTCTGGCGACTGACGTTTATTGCCCGGGCCAGTTCCGAATCGCTGATGCCTGCGCGATTGACATAATAGGTCAGATATTCAGCAAAGGTTTCCATCGGAAATCAGCAGGATTCCACCTGGAGCGCATTCAGTGTTACGTAAAATGGTACACATTTGGTGCTTGAAATGCAACATGATATGCTGTTAGATTATCAATCGAGAAACCGGCCGGTTTCAGATTTCTTTAAGAAAGGAGCCCTGTTTCTTATGTCAACGAAAACTTATCGCAAATATAGAGGCCTGTTGATTGTCCTTTGTGCGGTGGTGCTGGTAGCCGGATTTGCCGGATGTGATTCCGACCAAGCGGAGCAAGCCGCCAAGCCGCGGAGCCGGGCGGTTATCAATGCGGGGGAGATTGTACCTGCCGAAGAAGTGCGTGTCGCAGAGTATCTGCAGTATTACGATCAGCATTTCCCTGAACCGCAAAACTCAGCTGTCGGATTGGATTTGCGCCTGGGCAATAGTGTTGTTCCTTCGGAAGGAGGGATGGTCTGGCTGCAAATCGGATTGCAGACGAAATCTGACCAAACGGAGTCCGTATCTCCGCTGAACCTGGCGATCGTAATCGACAAAAGCGGCAGTATGGCTGATGACGATAAGATGCCTTATCTCAAAGAATCCCTGAATGTATTTCTGCAGAGTCTGAATTCGAATGATATTGTGGCGGTGGTTACATATAACGATCAAGCCGAAGTGCTGATCCCTGCGCAGAAGTTGGGAAGCGGTCAATGGATACAACAGATGATCGACAGCATTCAGCCGGGCGGCGCTACCAATCTGCATGCGGGTATGATGCTGGGGTTTGAGGAGGTGAATAAGAATTACGATATTCGCCGCAACAACCGGGTCATATTATTGACCGATGGAATTGCTAATCGTGGGATTACCGACCCGCAGCAAATAGCGGTCGATGCGCTGGCTTATAATGACAAAGGCATATA